>JBDGYO010000265.1:0-4080 GCA_039584015.1 Gemmatimonadota bacterium
ATGCATCCGACTATCGAGCTGCGACAGGAGCACGGGCTCCGCATTGACGGCGTACGACCCGTCCTCGAGCAATTGCAGCACGATGCTGCCTGGACCCAATGGCATCAGAAGTGGGCGCGGACTGCCTTCAGGCGCTTGATCTGCCTGAGGGGGGAGCTGCACATCCATCGCAGCCCGGCTCAGCGCGATCGGGTCACCCTCTCGCTCGGCGACCGCCGCGAGCACCCTGACCCCGGCCTTGCGTGCGATGTCCACGACCTCACCAATGACTTCATACTCGACGGTCGAATCAGTCACCATATACAGGAGCCGATCCCTACTTCGCTCCCCGTACACCCAGCTCAACACGCCGGCCAGACTGTCCTTGGGAACCCGACGCATGCTTCCGTCACCGCTGTCCACAAAGAGGCCGCCGTCGCGATCGATACCGAGAACCACGTCGCCCTCTTCGTCGGGACGGGCGTCCACGTTCCTCGCGCGTGGTAGCACGAACTCGTCGCCCATGACGTCCCGATAGACCTCGGCCTCGGTTGTGGCAGCGCCGTAGCGCACCAGCATGTCCACAGCTTCGGAATGGCCGCTCTCGGCCGCGAGCTGCACTGCCGTCATGCCGCCCGGCCCCGTGGCATGCACATCAGCACCGTTGTCCAGGAGCACCTCGATCGCCCGGGTGCGGCCCAGGACCGCAGCGAACATGAGGGCGGTCAGACCTTCCGACGCCGCCGCTTTCGTGTCGGCCCCATGAGTCAGCAGCAACTCCACGAGCTCGACGTTGCCAGTGCTAGCGGCCCACATCAACAGCGTGGTGCCGCTCGGGAATTCCCAACCCCAGTCCACCGGGACCTCCGCGTCCGGGGCCATCCCGCTCTCCAGCAGCTGCTTGATCAGCTCTACTTGCGCGTCCGCGATGGCCGTGGCCGCCGCTGGGGCCTGCGTGGCGAGACTGTCTTGCTGCAGCGTCGTGGCAACCAGAGTCCCGTTCCCCGACACGGCCAGCGCCATCAGCACACGCCAGACCGTCCTCGTTCGCTTCATCTCCCCCCACCGAGGTGAAAGCCGATCACCGTCTGCACCAGGGTGCGAACGGGCTTCCCAAGCACCTGGCCCGGTAGAAACTCACTGCCCTCGATGACGGCGCGTGCGGAGTTGCTGAAGGCCTCGTTTGGGGAGGAAATGACTTTGACCGACCCCGGTTCCACACGACCGTCCACCCCGATGACGAACTCCAGGATGACGTCCCCCTCTATGCCAGCTTCCTGCAGCCTCCTCGGATACATGATGGGCGGACTCGAGATGCGCTCCGGCGGCTGCTTCAGCGTCACCACCGCATAGAGGTCAGAGGTATCGGCCGGTAGGTCAGGTGCGCCCACTGCGATCCCAAAACGCTGGCGAATCTCTTGGGCCCGATCCGCTTCGCCCTCCGTCTCGTACAAGTCCGCGAGCCGTAGCCACCGTGATTCCAGCAGCGAATCCCCCAGCACCGCGGTCTCCAAGGCCCACATGAGTGAGTCCGCCGGCGCGTTCGTCGCGAGGAAGACTCGGTAGGCACACAATGCGGCCGACGGATAGTCCGGGTACTCGGCGTGGGCGCGGGCGGCGCGCTCCCGGGCCTTCGAGAACTCGCCCGCGGCCTCGTGCTCGTAGCACCTGCGAACGTGCTCGGCGGCCTTGGAGCGGTCCTGGAGCGCGTCAACCACCTTCTCGGCCAACCGCTTCGCATCGTCGTCAACGGAACCCACGACGGTTACCCAACCCGACCAACCGGAGGGGACCCTCTCCACGATACGCCACGTCACGCTCGTCGCGCCTTCCGTGCGTAGCGTGCCAACCAGGTAGGTCGCCCCCAGGGCTTGCGCGAGCTGGCCGGCGAGTTCCGGATCGAAGATCGTGTTCGGCTCGAATCCGGCCGCGACAAGCATGTCGTTGAGACCGTCCGTCGAGATAGCCCGGTAGTCGCCTCCCAGCTTCGAGGTGAGCCTCTCGCGCACCGCCGATCCGAGTTCCAAGGCGAAGGCCGAGTCAACCGGCGCGGCAGGCTCGGGGTTCAGGACGAGGATCGGGTACCAGCGTTGCGCGTGCGCCTGGCGACCCACGAGCAAGAGAAACCCGAGCGCGAGGCCGATCGCCAACGGACGCAGCCAGCAGTTGGTCGGAGCTTCGGGTCGGGACATGGCACGCCCCCAGGAGTCGACGGCACGAGGTCCGGTCGGGGACCCGTGTGCCGGTGAACTGGTGCTCCACCCCTCACTGTATGACGAGGCTACCAGCGATTCGACAGTCGTATGGCGTACATGGCAGGCGCTCGCTCGGAGGCAGGAGCACCATCACCGATGACGAACAGCGGATTTCGGAAACGGCAGATTCAAGACAAGATGTGTCTCATAGAAGAATGTGCAAGCTCAATGCCGAGATATACTATCCCCTTTTGTGGCAAGACCGCACTCGAGGCTCACTCAGATTCGCTTGTTAGCCAGGGTCACTCAACGAGATCCATTTCCAGCAATACAGCTTCTTCAGCAAATCCACACCCTCTATAGAACTCTCGTGCGTTCTTGTTGCTCACCATCGTACTGACTTCAAGCTCGCAGCACCCTAGTTCGCGACATTTGTCGACCACTTCTGATACTAGCCTCTTCCCGACGCCCTTCCCCCGATACTCCCTTGATACGACGAGCTCGTCTATCAAGCCGGACTCAGACAAGTGAATTATGGTTCTTCTCGTTGTGAAGTTGGCAAACCCCACTACATGATCTGCGCTGCGAGCAACCAAGAAGCGCGCGGCGGGATCGTGGAAGAGAATCTTGACATTCTTCTCAATCATCGGTTGGTCGGCCACACTTGGGCCATCGATCTCATCACTGAGCTCCACAATCAACGCTACGATCGCTGGCAAATCCTGTTCTTGTGCTGCTGCGATATTGATGCTTTCCGTCATTGCACGCTCCTGGCTAAAACGACTCGGTGCAGATCTCACCCGCGCCGAGCCGGACCGCGCTGCCACTCCAGTCGGGGTAACACCTCGGCCTGCCGCTCGCACATGAGATCGATCAAGTCCACCGCCGCACGATAGGACACCGTGGTGGGATCCAGCAGCAGCGCCTGCAGCAACGCGTCCCGGGACTCGTGCTCGTACGCCTCCACCAGCAACCGGTGGATACTGATCTGTGTGTTGAGGAGCGCAGCCGCCAGTTCTGGTAACGGCTGCATCTGTCTCGCGTGGACGCCGTCCGCGTCCGCCGTTGCCGGGACCTCGACCACCGCATCGTCGGGAAGGTTGGGGATGGCACCGCCGTTGGGCACGTTGACCGCAGCAATGTCGTGCGTGCATCCACAGTAGAGTCCTTCAATGACTGACACGGTGACCTCACCGGACGGCTCGAGCGGCGCGGCTGGATCCGCGCTGAGCCGGGGGTCGGTGTGCAATCGTGGTAACGGCCCCTCCGGGAACAGCGGTACCTCGTGTGGTCGGTCGCTCAGGTTGTAGACCCACGTCGGGACCTCGCCACTTTCCCATGGCCGGCCATCGCGCGGGTCGTGGAAGAACTGCATCGCGGCGCTTGCCAGGTACTCCTCGGCCCAGCGCACGTACTCGCCGATGTGGTTGGCGCCAGGAGATGGATACAGACCGACCACGCGCAGCAGAATCCGCGAGAGTGCAATCTCGTCCCAATGCGCCAACCAGTGTGCCTGGCGCTCCCGCTCTCGCAACCGAGGGTAGAGGTCGGCGCCGGACGCTCGGTCCCGCACCTCCTGGAACCAGCTGAAATGATTGAGGCCACAGGCATACGCCTGTAGCTCTTGTGGTTCGCACTCGAGAATCTCGGCTATCTGGGCAATGCCATGGAAGACGCCGTGACAGAGTCCGACCACCCTGATGGAGGAGAGCCGAGTCTGGGCCTCACAGAGTTTGGTGAGCGGGTTGGTGAAGTTGAGCAACCATGCATCCGGACAGTGGCGCTCCATGCCGCGCACGATATCCACCGACGGCCCCATGTTCCTCAAGGCGTGGAAGAGGCCGCCAGGCCCACCGTTCTCACCGTAGATCTGCTTGAACCCCAACTGGCGTGGCAAGTGGAAATC
>JBDGYO010000266.1:0-4066 GCA_039584015.1 Gemmatimonadota bacterium
ACGGGGCGCTGATAGCGGCGGAGCAGCTCGCGGTACGCGGCCTCGGCGCCGTCGGTCGCCCACTCCACCACCTGCTGGTCGGTGGCGGCGGAGAGATCAGGGGAGTAGTGCATGTGTGCCTATTGCACTACGCCCGGGGGCCGCAGATGGTTGCAGATTGCACCGTTCTTGCGGCAAGTTCAAGCGTACCAGTACCTTTCGCGCCTATGACCCTGCCCCCCCCGGACCTGGGCACCCCGGGCAGCGAGACCAGACGATCGTACGTGCGGAGCATGTTCACCGCCATTGCTCCGCGCTACGACCTGCTCAATCACCTGCTCAGCCTCAACATTGACCGGGGCTGGCGCCGTCGTGCCATCACCCGGCTGGAGTGGCGAGCGGCTCCCCAAGGTACCTATCTGGACCTTTGTGCCGGCACGCTCGACCTGGCAGCCGAGCTGGCCGGTCAGGAGGGCTTCGGGGGCAACGTGGTGGGCGCCGACTTCGTGGTCCCGATGCTGCGGCTCGGGAGAGGGAAGGCGCAGGCGCTCAGGCCGGTGGGAGCCGACGCGCTCGAGCTGCCGTTTCCCGACGCGACCTTCGAGGGATGCACGATCGGCTTCGGCGTGCGCAACCTGGTCGACATCGACGCCGGTGTGGGGGAGATGGCCCGCGTGCTCAAACCGGGGGCGCGGCTCGTGATTCTGGAGTTCTCCACCCCGGCGGCGTGGCCCATGCGCCCGTTGTACCTGTTCTACTTCCGGCACATCCTCCCCAGAGTGGGGCGGGCGGTGTCGGGGCACACGACGGCCTACACCTATCTGCCGGGCTCCGTGGAGGAATTCGCCGAGCCGGCGGAACTGCGCGCGACGATGGAGCGACACGGCTTCGGTAACGTGCGGCAGGAGCCACTCACGTTCGGCATAGCGACGCTGCACTGGGGGAGTCGGAAATGACGACGGACAGCCTGCGCGAGTTCATCACGGCGTTGGAGCAGGCGGGCGAGCTGGTCCGCGTGACGCGGCCGGTGTCGGTACAGCTCGAGATCACCGAGGTGGCCGACCGCTGCATGAAGAGCGCAGGCGGCGGGCCTGCGCTGCTGTTCGAGCGGCCGGTGTTGGCCAACGGCACCACGTCGGAGATCCCGGTTGGGATCAACTTGTTCGGCTCGATGCGGCGGATGGGCATGGCGCTCGATGTGGACGACCTGGATGAGATCGGGCGGCGCATCGAGCAGCTGATCAAGCTCAAGGTGCCCGAGGGCTGGCGCGAGAAGCTCGCCATGCTCCCCAAGGTGGCCGAGATTGCGAAGTACCCGCCGCGCACCGTGTCGGGCAAGGCACCGTGTCAGCAGGTCGTGCAGCGAGGAGACGAGATCGATCTCGGTCGGCTGCCCGTCACGACGTGCTGGCCGGAGGACGGCGGGCCCTACATCACGCTGCCACAGGTGGTGACGCGCGACCCCAAGACGGGGGTGCGCAACGTCGGCATGTACCGGGTGCAGGTGCTGGAGCGGGACCTGCTCGCGATGCATTGGCAGCGCCACAAGGTGGGAGCCGCCCACTGGCGCGATATGGCCGCTCGGGGCGAGAAGATGCCAGTGGCGATCGCGCTGGGTGGCGACCCGCCCTCGATCTACTCCGCATCGGCACCGCTGCCGCCCAACATCGACGAGTACATCTTCGCCGGCTTCCTACGTCGCAAGCCGGTCGGTCTCACCAAAGCGGTGACCAGCGATCTCCTGGTACCGGCGGAAGCCGACATCGTGATCGAGGGGGTCATCGACCCGGCGGAGCCGCTCGTGCTGGAGGGCCCGTTCGGCGACCACACGGGCTTCTACTCGCTGGCCGACGACTACCCGGCGGTGCACGTGACCGCGGTGACGATGCGACGCGATCCGATCTATCCCGCCACCATCGTGGGGCGTCCCCCGATGGAGGATTTCTACCTGGGCCACGCGACTGAGCGGATCTTCCTCCCGTTGCTGCGCCTGACAGTGCCGGAGATCGTGGACTACCACATGCCGGCCGCCGGCATCTTCCACAACCTCGTGTTCGTGAGCATCGACAAGCAGTACCCGGGCCAGGCCTGGAAGGTGATGAACGCCCTGTGGGGCATGGGGCTCATGTCCTTGGCCAAGGTGATCGTGGTGCTCGACCGCGACGTGAACGTGCGCGATCCCGAGGAGGCGTGGTGGGTCGCGCTCAACCACATCGATCCCGAGCGCGACGTCCGCTTCACCATGGGGCCCATCGACGTGCTGGATCACGCCTCGCGCGCGTTCACCTACGGTTCCAAGATGGGCATCGACGCCACCACCAAGTGGAAGGAAGAGGGCTTCGATCGCGAGTGGCCCGCCCGCATCGAGATGGATCCGGATACAAAGGCCAGGGTCGACGCCCTGTGGGGTGAGCTGGGGATCCGGCTCACACCGCGCCGCAACCCGTGAGCGTTCGACAGCCCGAGGGGCAGACGTTCGCGGGGGAGTCGCTGCTGCTCCGCTACGTCAACTTCGTCAAGCTCCCGCACACCGTCTTCGCGCTCCCTTTCGCGTTCCTGGGCGTGGTGTACGCATCGTTCGGCGCGCCGATAACGCTGCGCCAGGTCGTGCTGGTGCTGGTGGCGTTCACCGCGGCACGGTTTGCTGCGATGGGCTTCAACCGGGTCGTGGACCGGCGCTACGACGCACGCAACCCCCGCACCAAGTACCGTGAGCTTCCCGCTGGCCGCTTGACGCTGGCGCAGGCAGTGGTGTCGGTCGTGGTGGCGTGCGGGGTGTTCGTAGCGGCGGCGGCGCTGCTCAACCGCCTCTGCCTGCTGCTCAGCCCTGCTGCGCTGGGGTGGATCCTGTTCTACAGCTACACCAAGCGCATCACGCCGCTGAGCCACCTGTGGCTCGGTCTGGGGTTGGGCATCGCGCCGGGCGCCGGCTACATCGCGGTGACGGGTGCCTGGAGCGATCCATGGTGGACGCTGCCGGTGATCGCGCTGGCCGTGCTCACCTGGGTCGGCGGGTTCGACATCTTCTACGCGCTGCCCGACGAGTCGTTCGACCGGGAGCACGGACTCAAGAGCGCGGTGGTACGGCTCGGCCAGCGGCGGGCCATTCTGCTCGCCAAGCTGCTGCACGGCGTGACCATCCTGGCGTTGGTGGGGTTCGGGATGGGAACCCCGTTCGAAATCGTCTACTACGTCGGCGTGGCGCTGGCCGCCCTGCTCCTCGCGTGGGAGCATCGACTCGTGCGGCCCGGCGATCTCAGCCGCCTCGACGCGGCCTTCTTCCGCATGAACGGGATCGTGAGCATTGTTGTGTTCCTGTTTGCGCTGGGGGATCGGCTGATATGACGACGGGAGATGGTAAGAGCGGTGGGCGTCGGAGGTCCCGACGCGCGGGTCCGTCGCGCAAGCCGGGGGAAGGGAAGGGCAGCCCGTTCCCCAAGAAGAAGGGCCCCGCGCCCCCCGGCCCTCCTCGCCATCCGCATAAGGTCCCCACCCCCAACCGGCGCGGCCAATGACGGCTGCTCCGTGGATTCTCGCGATCACCGGCGCCTCGGGCGGGCCCTACGCGGTGCGCCTGTTGGAGGTACTGGCGCGCCACCAGGTGTCGCTCATGCTCGTGGTGTCGAGCCACGGCTGGCGCCTGTTGCAGACGGAGACGGGTGTGGGCTCCGAGGACGAGCTGCGGGAAGCGACGGGTGGCGAGTGGTCGAGCATCACCGTGTTCGACAATGCCGACCGCGGCGCCCCACCGGCATCGGGCTCCGCCCGTAGCGCAGGCATGGTGGTGTGTCCCTGCTCCATGGGTACGGTCTCGGCCATCGCCCGCGGCAACAGCCGGTCGCTCATCGAGCGCGCCGCCGACGTGACCCTCAAGGAGCGCCGGCCGCTCGTCCTGGTGCCACGCGAGACCCCCCTATCCCTCGTGCACCTGCGCAACCTCACGGCGGTGACCGAGGCCGGCGCCACGGTGATCCCGGCGGCCCCGGGCTTCTACCACCGGCCGCAGCAGGTGCAGGACCTGGTGGACTTCATCGTGCAGCGCGTGCTGGACCACATGCAGGTGGACGCGGAGCTGGTGCCCCGCTGG
>JBDGYO010000267.1:0-4440 GCA_039584015.1 Gemmatimonadota bacterium
TCCTGCCGCGTTACGACCTCAAGGTCGAGAGCGGGCTCCTCCATATAGCCGTCCCGCCACCGCAGTTTGCCGACGCGGGGGGGGACGGCGTGATCCGGGAGGAGGCCTCCGTCAGCGGGCCGGGGCACGACCCCTGTCTCGCCTGCCGCCCACGGGGAGGCCGCGATGCCAAAGCCTAGCGGCCGATGCCGATGAAAGCCGTCGGCAACTGGCTCGGTGAGCGCCTGCCGGTCTCGGGCCGGCAGTTCCGCGAGCTCACCAACGAGCCGGTCCCCTACCACCTCAAGCGCTGGTGGTTCGCGCTCGGCGGCACGCCCGCCTACCTGTTCATCGTCCAGATCTTCACCGGCATCCTGCTGGCCTTCTACTACGAGGCCTCGCCCACCACCGCCTACCAGTCGGTGGACTTCATCACGCGCGAGGTGTCGTTCGGCTGGTACGTGCGCAGCGTGCACAAGTGGGGGGCCACCCTCATGATCGTGGCGGTGATCATGCACCAGATCCGGGTGTTCTTCACCGGCGCGTACCGCAAGCCGCGGGAGATCAACTGGCTGGTGGGAATGTGCCTGCTGTTCTGCGTTCTGCACCCTGCTCACCGGGTTCACCGGCTACAGCCTGGTATACGAGCAGTTGAGCTTCTGGGGCGCCACCGTAGGCGCCAACATTACCGACACGGTGCCCTTCATCGGCGGGTTCCTGAAACGCATGATGCTCGCCGGCGACGCCTACAACCAGGCCACGCTGTCGCGCTTCTTCGTGTTGCACGCCGCGATCCTCCCCGTCACGATCGCGCTGCTCGTTGCCGTGCACATCGCAGTCATCCGCCTGCAGGGCGTCACCGAGTTCCGGTTCAAGGACGAGGAGACGGGATCGCCCAAGACGTTCAACTTCTTCCCGGACCACCTGTACACGGAGTTGATCATCGGCCTGGTGCTGATGGTGCTGCTCAGCGCTTTGGCGACGATCCTCCCCGCCACGCTGGGGCCGCAGGCGAACCCGCTGCAGACGCCGGAGATCATCAAGCCGGAGTGGTTCTTCTACGTGGCCTTCCGCTGGCTCAAGCTGTTCAGCGGGACGGCGGCCGTGCTGAGCATGGGCTTCGTGGTGTTCGTCATGTTCGCCTGGCCCTTCATCGACGGGTGGATCCGGAAACACACGCGGTTCCAGGAGGCCAGTGTGTGGGTGGGGATCGTCGGTGCCCTCACGATTATCGGAATGACGGTGTGGGAAGCCGTCGTCAGACACTGAGGTAGACATGAGTCTCGAGACCAAGCGGATCGTGATCGCTTCCCTGGGCGGGCTATTCCTGCTCTCCCTCGTGCTGGTGCAGTGGATGGAGACGGCCCGAAAGGCCGAGGAGGCCGGGATACGACCCCCGAGCGTCTCCGTGCCGGCGTCCTCGCGCGAGTGCGTGGAGTGCCACGCCGAGGAGAATCCCGGGATCGTCGCGCACTGGGAGGGGAGCACGCACGCGGAGAAGGGCGTGGGCTGCGTCGAGTGCCACCAGGCTGCGCGTGAAGAGGCCGACAGCTACCTGCATCACGGAGAGCAGATCGCGACGATCGTGACACCCGGGGATTGCGCGCGGTGCCACGACCACGAGGCCGACGAGTTCGCCCAGAGCCACCACGCTGCCGGCGGCAACATCCTCGCGTCGCTCGACAACTTCCTGGCGGAGACGGTCGAGGGGGCACGCATGATGTTCAGCCCCCACTCACCGACGCCGGGCAAGCCGGTGGACGCGGTGAACGGCTTCGCCAGCGCCTTCTCCGGATGCCAGCAATGCCACGGCTCCAAGGTGGCGTTCCAGTCGACCGACGGCGGCATGATCACGGTGGATGACCTGCAGCCCGATGCCGACGGGCTGCCCACCAACCTCGACGCGGTTGGCATGATCGTGCGCAACGAGGAGGGGCGTCCCCTGCTGCACCCTGGCACCTGGCCCAATACGGGGATCGGTCGCCTCAACCTCGACGGCACCGGGGGCTCGTGCACCGCCTGTCACAGCCGGCACGACTTCTCGCCGCGGCGCGCCCGCCAGCCGGAGAACTGCGGCAAGTGCCATCTCGGACCGGATCACCCGCAGAAGGAGATTTACGAAGAGTCAAAGCACGGTATCGCGTACCGCGATCTCAAGGACGACCTGAACCTGGACGCGGCACGGTGGGTCCTGGGCGTGGACTATGCGGCGGCACCGACGTGCGCGACCTGTCACATGTCGGGCAACATCCGCAACGGCGGGCGCATCACACACGATCCGGGCGAGCGGATCTCGTGGACCAACCGGCCGGCCGTGAGCCGTGTGATGGACACGGACGTCAACCACGAGATCGTGACGGAGACGGATCCGGAGACGCGCCGCACCCTGATCCACGATTCGGCCGAGCAGAAGCGTGACCGGATGAAGGAAGTCTGCTCGCACTGCCACACCGACGACTATATCAATTCGTTCTATCGGCAGTACGACGACCTCGTCATCCTGTACAACGAGAAGTTTGCCAAGCCGGGCCTCGCCATCATGGCCGCGCTGCTGTCGAACAACCTCCGCACGCCCACGCAGTTCGACGAGGAAATCGAGTGGACCTGGTTCTACCTGTGGCACCACGAGGGCCGGCGGGCGCGACACGGCGCCTCGATGATGGCGCCGGACTACACGCACTGGCACGGCATGTACGAGGTCGCCGAGCGCTTCTACATGGAGTTGATCCCGCAGGCACGTGAGATCGTGAGCCACGCCATGCAGACGGGGCAGCGGACACAGGGCCGGGCGGTCGCCGCGGTGATCGACCAGGTCCTGGCCCGGCCGGAGCACCTGTGGTTCCAGGAGGGGGCCGAGGCACAGGCCGAGCAGATCCGCCGCGAGATGGAGCGCCGCTACGGGCGCTAGGGAGAGTCGACATGAAACGCAGGAAGTTCCTCGAGACCCTGGGCGCCACCACCGCCGGCATCGCAGCCTTCTCGTGCGCCGACCGCGACGCGGCCGAGCGCCTGCGCGCCAACGGCGACGCACTGACCGACGCCGACCTGGCCTGGACCAAGGCGCCCTGCCGCTACTGCGGCACCGGTTGCGGGGTCGAGGTCGGGGTGAAGGACGGGCGCGTGATGGCGGTGCGCGGTGACGTGAAGAGTCCCGTGAACCGCGGCCTGCTGTGCGTGAAGGGCTATCACCTGCCCGGCATGCTGTACGGCGAGGACCGGCTCGAGTACCCCATGCTGCGGGACGGCAGCGGCTGGAAGCGTATCTCCTGGGACGAAGCGCTCGATCTCATCGCCCAGAAATACCGCGAGGCACTCGACCAGCATGGCCCCGAGTCGGTGGCCATCTATGGCTCGGGTCAGTGGACCATCTTCGACGGCTACGCCGCCACGAAGTGGTTCCGCGGCGGCCTGCGCAGCAACAACGTGGAGCCCAACGCGCGCCTCTGCATGGCGTCCGCCGTGACCGGCTTCATGACGCAGTTCCAGAGCGACGAGCCGATGGGCTGCTACGAGGATTTCGAAGCCGGTGACGACTTCGTCATGTGGGGTAACAACATGGCGGAGATGCATCCGGTGCTGTTCTCGCGCATCCTCGCCAACAAGCGCGCCAACCCGAGCGTGCGCATCATCGACATCGCGACGCGCCGCACCCCGACCAGCGACTACGCCGACATGTACGTGGAGTTCGTGCCGGGCAGCGACCTGGCGATTGCGAACGGCATCCTCCACCTGCTGGTCCGCAACGGCAAGGTGAACCAGGCGTTCCTGCGGGAGCACGTGGTCTTCAAGCGGGGCATCGAGGATCTCGACCGGATCGGCTACGGCAGCTGGGGTGAGGACGGCCTCGCCACCACTCCGTCGGCCGGTCCGGCGGAGCACTACCGCTTCCGCGATCAGGGACGCGACTCGTCGTTACGCGAGCTGGAGCGGTTCCTGGCCGACTACACCCCGGAGCGGGTGAGCGAGATCTCCGGCGTCCCGGTGCAGCAGATCCACACACTGGCCGACATCTACGGCGACGCGGGACGTGGCACGGTAAGCCTCTGGTGCATGGGCGTGAATCAGCACACGCGCGGCACGTGGATGAACAACCTGATCACCGACCTACACTTGCTCACGGGCAAGATCTCCCGGCCCGGCGCCAACCCCTTCAGCCTCACCGGTCAGCCCTCGGCGTGCGGCACCGTGCGGGAGGTGGGCACGCTGGCGCACCGGCTCCCCGCCGACATGGTGGTGATGAACCCGGAGCACCGCGCCAAGGCGGAGGAGATCTGGGGACTGCCCGCCGGCACCATCCCCCCGACGCCCGGCTACCACACGATGGACATGTTCCGGGCGTTCATGCGTGGCGACGTGAAGGTGATGTGGACGCAGACCACCAACCCATGGGTCAGCATCCCCAACCTGAACCGCATCCAGCGCGAGCCGGGCGACGGCCGCTTCCTGGTGGTGAGCGACATC
>JBDGYO010000268.1:0-4055 GCA_039584015.1 Gemmatimonadota bacterium
CGCCTGCGTGAGGATCACCCCCTCGTAGCGGTCGAGCTGCGCCCGCCCAAGACCGATCTGAGTGACAGCCAGAGCATGGACACGTGGATCGACATGTACCACTCGGTGCGGCGCCTGGCACGGGGGGACACCGCCATCTTCCTCACCGATAACGCCGTCGGCGTGTCCGAGGAAGAGAATCTGCGTCATCTCGTGACCAACCTCGCCGGCGACGTGAGCCCGGCAAAGCTCTCACCCTTTCTCACCTGCAAGCACACGCTGGAGTACTGCCGCATGTATGTGGATCGTGCGGTGGCGGCAGGGTTCGAAGCGCTCACCGTGTTGGGCGGGGATCGGACGGTGGGGCCGCCTCGCTGCGTCGAGTTCGCGTACATGCTGCGGCAGCAGATCCGCGAGCGGCATCCCGCGCTGGCGCTCGGTGGTTGGGCAAACCCCCACCGCGATGCGGCGGAGCAGGTGGGGTACCTGTTGCGACCGGAGTTCACCGGCGAGTACTACCTCACGCAGATCGTGTCACACCACTCGCTCCGTGAAGTGGAGCGGTTCGTGAACAAGGCACGACAGCGCGGCCTGGAGCACCCCGGCGTGTTCGGCGTCTTCCTCTACCGTTCCGCCAACCCCGCCACGCTCGAGCGGATGGGCCAGTTCTTTCCGGTGCCGGCAGAGGGGGTGGTGCGGGACTTCGAGTCTGGGCGCTCGGCCGAGGAGATATGCGCGCACACGATTCGCGCACTGCGGGAGGTGGGGGTGGAGAAGGTCTACCTGTCGAACCTCGGGTTCCGCAAGCCGGAGGAGCGGTTCAAGCGGGTGATGGCGGCGCTCCAGTAGCTCGCTGCTCGGCGCCGTCCCTCAATCCGCCAGCACCTGCCGCGCCACCTCTACGCGTCCCAGTGGCGCGCTCAGGTGCGCACCGTGCACCAGGTCCCGCACCGCGTCCAGGACCTCGCGGGCGATAGCGATTCCTTCGGCGAGCGCGGCGTCATCACCCTTGTCCTGTGCCTTGCGCATGCGCTCGATCACGCGCGGCGGGACCTGCTGCCCCGGCACCTCGTTGGCGAGGAACTCTGCGTTTCGGAGTGACACGAGGGGCCAGACGCCCGCAACCACCGGGATGCCGTACTCCTCCGTCCGCTTCAAGAACTGGGCGAACTGGTCTACGTCGAACACGGGCTGTGTAATCACGTAGTCGGCGCCCGCATCCACCTTCCAATACAGCCGCCTGAGCTCCCTGTCGGTGTCGAGCGCGGCATGGTTCAGGGCTACGCCGATCACGAACTGGGTCGGTGCGCCGATGGAATTGCCGCCGGGATCGAGGCCGTGGTTCAGGCGATAGACGACGTTGGTGAGCCCGATGCTGTCGATGTCGAATACGGCGGTCGCGTCGGGGTAGGGACCCATGCGCGGCGGGTCCCCGGTGACGATCAGGAAGTTCCTGAGGCCGGCAGCCGCTGCGCCCAGCAGATCGCTCATCATCCCCAGCATGTTGCGATCGCGGCAGGTGTAGTGCACCACGGCCTCGATGCCTACTTCCCGTTCGACCACGATGGCCGTCGGAATCGCACCCATGCGGCTCTGCGCCCGGGGGCCGTCGAGAATGCTCACGGCATCGACGCCGCTCGCGTGGAGCGCGCGCGCCTGCTCCAGCAGTCGGTCTGAGCTCCACCCCTTGGGGGGCAGCAGCTCGACGTTGGTGACGAACTCGCCCGCTGCGAGCTTGGCTCCCAGACGCGAGCGCTCGGCCAGCGGGGTGGCTTCCACCTCCGCGACCGCCTGGACCGCATGGCGTTCCACCACCGGGGACCCGAGCCGCGGCTGCGTGGTGGCGATCATGTCACTGATGCGCTTGATGTGCTCGGGAGTCGTGCCGCAGCACCCGCCCACGAACCGCACGCCTACCTGGATGAGGCGCTGGGCGTAGTTCGTGAGGTACTCGGGGCTCGACAAGTAGATCTTGCGGTCGCCCACGGTGCGCGGCAGGCCCGCGTTGGGCTGCGCCGACAGCGGAGACTGGGTGACCTCGGCCATCTGCTCGATGCCGTCTAGCATCACGGCGGGGCCGACGGAGCAGTTCAGGCCTACGACGTCCGCGCCCCACTCCGTGAGCGCGGCCGCAACATGCTCGGCATCGGTACCGTATGCCGTCTTGCCGCTCTCGTCGATCGTCATCTGCGCGATCACCGGCAGATCGCTCTCGCCGCGCACCGCGCGATACGCCGCATGCAGCTCATCGAGATCGCTGAACGTCTCCAACACGAACCCGTCCACCCCACCCTCGAGCAGGCCCCGAACCTGTCGGCGGTAGAACTCCTCGGCCTCGTCCCGGCCCGTCGGGCCCCACGGCTCGATGCGGATGCCCAGTGGGCCAATGGCGCCGACCACGCTCGCCCGCGCGCCCGCCGCGTTGCGTGCCAGCGCGGCAGCTGCGCGGTTGATCTCCTCGGTCCGCTGCTCGAGCCCGTGGCTCGATAGCTTGACCGGGTTCGCGCCGAACGTGTTGGTCTCCAGGATCTCGGCGCCGGCACGCAGGTACTCTTCGTGCACACCCAGCACCAGGTCTGGCTTCGTGACGTTCAGCTCGTCGTAGCAGACATTCACGAACATGCCCTTGCCATAGAGCACCGTCCCCATGGCGCCGTCCACCACGTGAATGCGGTCGTCGTCGATCAGATCTCGCAGGGTGATGCTCACGTGGACACGGCCTCCGCGGTGGGTTCGTAGGCCAGGCTGGGGGCGAGCCAGCGCTCGGCGGTCTCTGCATCCGTGCCGGTGCGACGCGCATAGTCCTCTACCTGGTCCCGCTCGATGCGTCCGACGCCGAAGTAGTACGCGTCCGGATGGGCGAAATACCAACCGCACACGGAGGCGGCGGGCCACACAGCGAAGTGGTCGGTGAGCTCGATGTCCGTACGACGCGTTACGTCGAGCAACTCGAACAACTGGCGCTTCTCGGTATGGTCGGGGCAAGCCGGATAGCCGGGGGCCGGGCGAATGCCCGCGTACTTCTCGCGGATCAACTCCTCGTTGTGGAACGACTCCTCGGGCGCGTAGCCCCATAGCGCGGCGCGTACCCGCTCGTGCAAGCGTTCCGCAAAGGCCTCGGCCAGGCGGTCGGCCAGCGCCTTGGCCATGATGCTGTGATAGTCGTCGTGTTCGGCCTCGAAGCGGTCAGCCAACTCCTTCACACCAAAGCCCGTCGAGACCGCGAACGCTCCGAGGTAATCCGCGATGCCGGTCTCCTTCGGTGCGAGGAAATCCACGAGGCTCAGGTTGGGGCGGCCCGGCGGTTTCTCCATCTGCTGACGCAGGTGGTGCAGCACCGTGAGCGGCTCGGCACGGTCGTCGCTCGCATAGAGTTCGATGTCGTCGCCCACCGTGTTGGCCGGGAAGAGTCCGACCACGGCGCGGGCAGCGAACAGCTTCTCGGCGATGATGCGCTCGAGCAGCGCCTTGGCGTCGTGCAGGAGCGACGTCGCCTGCTCTCCGACCGTCTCGTCCTCCAGGATCGCGGGGTAGGTCCCCTTGAGCTCCCAGGTCCTGAAGAGGGGTGACCAGTCGATGTAACCCCTGAGCTCCTCGAGGTCGTACTCGTCGAACGTCGTGACGCCGGGCGCCGCGGGACGCACGGGCGCATATTCGCTCCAGTCCAGCATGAGCCGCCGTCGCCGCGCCTCTTCGATCGGCACCGAGCGCGCCGCGGCCCGCTTGGTGCCGTGCGCGTCCCGCACACGGAGGTATTCGGCCCGCACGTCGTCCACGAAGCTGTCGCGCTTGTCTGCGCGTTGGAGGCTCCCCAGCACCGTCACGCTACGCGACGCGTCGAGCACATGGATCGTGGGTCCCTCGTACTGCGGCTCGATCTTGACCGCGGTGTGGACCTTGGAGGTCGTCGCGCCCCCGATGAGCAGGGGGAGCTCGAACCCTTCGCGTTGGAGCTCGTGGGCGACGTGTACCATCTCGTCGAGCGAGGGCGTGATCAGCCCGCTCAGACCGACGATGTCGGCCTGGGCCCGCCGTGCGGTTTCGAGGATCTGCGTGGCGGGCACCATCACCCCGAG
>JBDGYO010000269.1:0-4041 GCA_039584015.1 Gemmatimonadota bacterium
AGACCCCCAGGGAGTAGAAGGCCAGCGCGAGCGTGATGAGAACGGTCGAGACGATCAGCGACGTCGTCACGACCGTGCCGTCATCGAGGCCCGGCGGCGACGTGGTACGCGATCCCCACCAGTATCAGCACGCCGACGGCGGTGACGGCGAGCAGGATTCGCGGGTCCGTCACCCCGCTCATCCAGAGGAGTCCGGCCGGACCGATCGCCACGAAGATGAAGGCGAACAGTGTCGGAAGCACAAAACGGTGGCCGAAGTTCCAGGTGCAGCCAAAGAGGAACCGGTTTCGCACGAGCACGCGAGGATCCTCCGAACAGGTATAGATGATGCCGAGGGTCCAGTGCTCGTCGCGGCTCCGCAGAGCTTCGGCTTCATCGTGGGTCATGGTGGGCTCGCTTCCTGATGGCGGTCTTGGCTCGGCACTCGGCGGGCAGTCTCTCGAGAACCTGGGGCACAGGCGCTTAACTGCCGACGAGATGCTCGAGCTTCTCAGCCAGGGCAAGGTACTTGTCGGGGATCTCCTCGGCGGCGTCCTCACGCTCGAGCCGTTGGAAGGCCGCTTCCACCTCTGTTTGCTGAGATACCGAGATGACACTGGCAGCCATTGGAAAGAGGATGCCGTCCTCCTTGGCGATGTGCTGCCGAAGGAGTGCAGCGTAGCCCCGAGCGTTGTGAACGACCGCAGCTGCCGCCTCTTCGTCTCCCGCCTGCAGCCTCTGGGCGGCATCGAGGAGGCCTCGCGTGAACGTCCGTGCCTGCTCATGCTCGGCGAGCATGACCGCGATAGGGCCCTCCTCCGTCGGCATGCCTGCTTGTACCATGGCCTTGAAGAGCACCCCCTCTTCCTTCTGGTGGTGACAGCCATCGGCGAAGCCGCGAATGAAGTTGGTTGCGTCTATGAAGAAGCCGGGGTCGACGTTGCCACCCTGATCGAGACGTTCGGTGCCTACTTCCAGAGCCGTCAACACCCGCTCAATGACGCGATGCTCTGCCATGAGAACTTCGATCGGTTTCATTGACTGACCCACTTCGTCCGGTGGCTAATCAGCTTTTCTCGGTTGGGGCATCGTCCGGCGACTGTGACTCTGCCGCTAGCGCAAGCCGCGCCGCCACACCCTCCATCTGGCGCCGGCGCAGTTGGGCCCAGCGCGGCAGGCGGAGCGCGCCGATGCCGAACATGCCAAGTCCCATCAGCGACAGAAACCCAACACCCGTCAACGCTCCGGTGTCGCCAAGCCCGCTGGCAACAGCCACGGCGGCGAGTGTCGCCGCCGCGACTCCAAGCATTCCGACTCCTCCGGTCATCAGGGCTCGCGAGTCGCCCTTGACGGTCTGGAGCCGGACGCGATGTCCAGTCGGCGTCGGCTCGAGGAGAGCCTGCAGGTTCCCGTTGGTCCACTGGCGGAACGGACCGTCGTATCGCACGCTGCCTCGAGCGTCGAACGTCTCGCGCAAGTCGACGACCAGGCGCTCCCATTCTTCGTCTGAGAGGGGCCGGTCGAGATCAACCGTCAGGCCGACGCCGATCGGCAGACCGATGAAGCTCCGCGACGCCGGCTGCCCACCTCGATCCATCGACCTCGCCGCCTGAGCCACCAGTTCGGCTGGGATACCCACCTCGCGGCCGATCTCCTGCAGGTCGGCAAGCGTCATGCCCTCGCCCGGGGGGAGCTGTCGGCGCACGCTCTGCTGCGCCTCGGCGGCCCGCTCGAAGATCGCGGCGACCTCGTCCTCGTTGTATCGTCGCTCGGTCATCACGGTAGCAAGATCGCTGAGATCGCCGCCCCAACGCAAACTGGGGTCAGCTGCCCGTCAGCAAGCGGCTCCTGACGCGCGCGTTCACATCCCCAACTGCCGCGGATGGACCATTCCGCGATCACACGCTGCCTGACGCGCATAAGTGTAACCGACTACCACAAGCGCAGTTACGGTGGCTTGGGCGTGAATTTCAGAGCGTCGTTTCCAAGCTTGAAATGGTGATCTCGAAGCTTCGATTCGTCGTTTTCAAGCTTCGAATCGTCGTCTTGAAGCTTCAGATTGCCGTTTTGAAGGCTGGCTTTGGCATTTCGAAGCTTCGAAAGGGCGTTCCGAAGCTTCGATTCGTCGTCTTGAAGCTTGGAAATGCCTTCTTGAAGCTTCGAAACGACGTCTCGAGTCGGACCCCCGACCTCCCCTGGCCGCGGCCGGGGTCGGCGGACGGGTCTTTACGGATACCGCCGTAGGGCAGGGCCCTCGGGAACGAACCGGCCGAGGTGCTTGCGATACCGAGCCAGGACTCCGTCGAGCAGGTCGACGAATGGTGACAATCGGAGCGTGCGCAGCACACGGCCGATCGGTCGAGTGAGCCCCACCTCGGCCAGGAGCATGACGCCCCCGCCTCCGTCGCCCCGCACCGGAGTCCCGTTGCGGAGCACGAGCCACCAACATTCGCTCCGCGCATCCTCCGGTACCGAGGCGAGCAGGTCCGCTGCCTGATCGTCCGCGAGCGGAAGCAACGCCAGGGCTCCGTCTCGGTCCAGCGTGGCGACGACCCGCGCCGCCCACCGGCAAAACCTTCACGTGCCGGAATAGAGCAGAACGGGCCGCCACAGATCGGGGATGGTCGCTACAGCCGAGGCCATGTTCGCCTACCTCAGCCCCAGGATCGCCAGCACGATCAGCGTGAGCGTCACGGTTCCCTTGAGGCTCATGAAGATGATCGTGCCCCACACGAGCTTCTTCGCAGCGCTTGCCATTACGCGGTCTCGGTGCCGGGGGCCGCTGCGCGGCCCTTGGGGATCGGGATCAGCTTCGGGACCTGGCGCTTGTACTCTACGTATCGCTCGCCGTGGTAGTCCACCAGGTTGCGCTCCTCGAAGTAGAGGCCGATCAGGATGTAGGCTGTCATGCCGCCTGCGAGGATCAGGCGTCCCACGGTCATCGTGGGCGTGGCCCAGAGGCCGAGCACGATGCCGAGCTGCAGCGGGTGACGCACGATCTTGTAGAGGAAGGGCGTCACGAAGCCGGGTTGTGTGAACTCCTTCCCCCGCAGGTGGTTGTACACCTGCTGCAGACCGAACAGCTCGAAGTGGTTGATGAGGAACGACGCCACGAACACCATGGCCCAACCGGTAGCCCATAGCGCCCACACGGGGATGGTGGCCAGCCCTTCGATGTTCCACAACGCTTGCGGCACGGGGCGCCACTGCCAGATCAGCGCGCTGAGAATGATGCTGGAGATCAGCACGAATACGGCGCGCTCGATCGGCTTGGGCACGATGCGAGTCCAGTACTTCTTGAACGTGGGACGCGCCATGATGCTGTGCTGCACGCCGAACAGCGTGATGAAGCCGAGGTTTACGAGCAGTGCCTCGACGAGCGGCGCTCCCGCTCCCGAATCCACCGTCTTCGGGACGAGTAGGTTCCCCGTGAACAGGATGAAGTAGTTGAAGCTCACGAAGAACGAGAGGTAGCCGACCGTCCCGAAGGCGAAGGTCGCCCAGCGGCCGGCGCGGGTGGTGGTTCTGTCGGACATCTGTGCCCCCCTTGAAACGGACTCGAATCGACGGCTGGCCGGCCGGAACCGGCGCTCAAAGGGAGATGCGCGGGATGGTGCAGATTCCGGACATCTGGGGAGGTCCGCCTTGGGCCCACGCGCCGGGGTGGGCCGCTAAGACAATGGGCGACGCGGAGTTGGGGCTCCGACCTATAGATCGCTCAGCGGCGGGACGGTCAGCGCCTCGATGTCCCATCCGGCGAGCTTCGCGCCCGCCTGGTACGCCGACTCCAGGTAGTCGAGCAGTGCCTGTCGCGGGTCTGCTTCACGGCGCAGGTCGTCGTACATCAGCATGGCCATGGGGCTGCCGCCGACGTCGGCCCACGTCGCCGCACCCGGGGACAGGGGTTCCTTGTCCAGCCCCTCGGGCGATGGGAACGTGTACGAGTAAAACGCCGGGGCTCGCACGTTCTCGTCTCCCGCCCAGAACCCGAAGCTGATGACCTCGTGCGTGTAGGCGTCCTTGTCTGCGATTGTCCGGTCCGGACTCAGGGGCGGTTCCTTC
>JBDGYO010000020.1:0-15642 GCA_039584015.1 Gemmatimonadota bacterium
CCTGGTGGCGGCCCTGGCCGCCGCCTGCCTGAGTGCCCCGGCCTGGGCCCAGTCCGGCGAGAAGGGGCAGGTCGAGCTCGGTATCTACGGGCTCGTGACCAACTACGACAACGAAGCCGTCGCGCTGGAGACCAAGTTCGGTGCCGGCGGGCTACTCGGTTACTACTTCACCCGTACGTTCTCGCTGCAGGCGTTCGCGGACCACACGACCACCACCGCGAGTGCCACCGGCCAGGACGTGAAGGTCACGAATCTTGGCGGCACGTTCTTCGGGCACACGCGGGGGACGGTGCTGGGAAGCCTGTACCTGGGCGCGGGGTACGCGCGTGTGTTCTACGGCGGGGCGGTCGACACGGCGGACAATCAGTTCCACGTGATCCTGGGCGACCGCTTTTCGCTCGGGGGCCGCGCAGCGATTCGCATCCAGGGTCAACTCGACTGGCTACCCAAGTCTTCGCTCTCCGCTACCGAACAGGGCGCGCTCAACTTGGGCGCCGCTGCCATGATCTCCGTCTTCGCGTTCGGTGGGGCACCGCGTGACGCGGACCACGACGGCGTTGCCAACGACACAGATCAGTGCCCTGATACGCCAAGAGGCGCCCAGGTCGACGACGTGGGCTGCCCCCAGGATTTCGACGGCGACGGTGTATATGCGGGCATCGACCAGTGCCCCGACACGCCTTCTGGCGCTTTCGTGGATGAGGCTGGTTGCCCCACCGACAGCGACAACGACACGGTCTTCGACGGCATCGACGTCTGCCCCAATACGCCGGCAGGCGCCACCGTGGACGAGAACGGCTGCCCCCTGGACGCCGATCAGGACGGTGTGTTCGACGGACTCGACCAGTGTCCCGACACGCCGCTGGGCGCCACGGTCGACGCCGACGGCTGCCCGCTGGACAGCGATGGTGACGGCGTCTACGACGGCCTCGATCAGTGCCCCGACACGCCCGCCGGCGTGACGGTGGACGAGACCGGCTGTCCTGCCGACCTGGACGGCGACGGCGTGGTGAACGCGCTCGACCAGTGCCCGGACACACCGCCCGGGGAAGAGGTCGACGAACGCGGTTGCCCACCCCAGGTCGTCATGCGTGACAGCGATGGCGACGGTGTGCTGGACGACCAGGATCGCTGCCCCGGGACCTCGATCGGCACTCCGGTCGACGCTGTGGGTTGCGCGATCCTCTTCGTGGTCGCCGAGGGCGTAACCCGGCCGCTGGTGCTCAGGGGCGTGCACTTCGAGGTCAACCGCTCCGCACTCACACCGGACTCGCGGCCGATTCTCGATGAGGTGGCGGCCTCGCTGCTGGCGCACCCGGACGTACGGATCGAGGTGGGCGGGCACACCGACATCACGGGCAGTCGGTCATACAACGAGCGCCTGTCCTTGCAGCGGGCCCAGTCGGTGAAGGCGTATCTGGCACGCCAGGGCGTCGACCCGTCCCGTATGGAGACGCGTGGCTACGGCCCCGACGTGCCCATCGCAGACAACGGAACCGAGGACGGCCGCGCGCAGAACCGGCGCGTCGAGCTGAAGTTGCTGTCCGGCGGTCCGTAGCAGCAGTATATAGGAGGAGAAGGGTGAGTCTCGAGCTGTAGGGAAAGGGCGGCAAGAGACAACCGAAGACAACAGGGCGGTCGAGGGGCGGTAGGGAGTATTCCCTACCGCCCCTCACCGCCCTCTGCCGCCTCGTGAACGGGGGTTCAGATGGGCCGAGTGGTCATCGCGTCACTCATCGCTGTGCTCGCGCTTGTTGCGCCGGCGGCTCCGCTTGCG
Source organism: Gemmatimonadota bacterium (assembly GCA_039584015.1). Classification (GTDB taxonomy): domain Bacteria; phylum Gemmatimonadota; class Gemmatimonadetes; order Gemmatimonadales; family GWC2-71-9; genus WVYX01. Next base: position 1,778 of record JBDGYO010000020.1, read on the forward strand.
GCGCAGGCCATCCCCACGCCCGAGTCGGTGCTGGGGTTCGTTCCCGGGACGGACCGAAAGCTCGTCGAGTGGCCTGTGCTGGTGGACTACTACCAGCAACTCGCGGCCGCAAGCGACCGAGTGGAGTTTCGCGAGCTGGGGAAGACGACGCTCGGTGCCCCGTTCGTAGCGCTGATCATCTCCAGTGTCGACAACATGGCACGCCTCGACGAGATCCGCGCCCTGAACCGGAAGCTCGCCGATCCGCGGCTGCGTACCTCCGAGGCGGAACGCGAGCAGCTCATCCACGAAGGCAAGGCCATTGTTCTCATCACCTCCAGCATTCACTCCACCGAGGTGGGAGGACACTTCGCGCCTGCGATCATCGCGCACCGCCTGGCGACCGAAGACTCTCCCCAGATTCGTCGCGTCCTCGACGAAACCGTGCTGCTCCTGGTGCCGTCGCTCAACCCCGACGGCGTGAGCATCGTCGCCCGGTGGTACAACGAGACGCTCGGCACCGAGGGCGAGGGCAGCCGGCCGCCGGAGCTGTACCACCCGTACGTGGGTCACGACAACAACCGTGACTGGTACGCGTTCACCCAAGTCGAAACACAACTCACGGTGGACAGCCTGCACAACGTCTGGCACCCCCAGATCGTGCACGACATCCACCAGACGAGCTCCCACGGCGCCCGCTATTTCGTTCCGCCCTTCATCGACCCATTCGAGCCCAACGTCGACCCGCTGATCGTCGAGGGCTACACCGCTCTCGGCACCTCGATTGCCTGGGAGTTGCTCGGGCAGGGGAAGAAGGGGGTCGTAGTGAACGCCCGCTACGACGCCTGGACGCCGGCACGTGCCTATCAACACTACCACGCCGGCGTGCGCATTCTCTCGGAGACCGCAAGCGCCAGCCTGGCGACGCCGATGGAGATCCCGTTCGAGGATCTCGCTGCCCGTGGTCGCGGTTTCGATCCGAAGACGCCGACATGGAACTTCCCCGCGCCGTGGCCCGGCGGCCACTGGAGCCTGGGGAATATCGTGGACTATATGACCTCTGGCGCCTTTGCCCTGCTGAGAAACGCAGCGGTGAACCGCGAGGTCTGGCTCGGCAACTTCGCACGCATCGGTGAGCGGGCGGTCCATGGGTGGGACGGCTGGCCCTACGCATATGTCATCCCGCGCGTCGACCAGGACGAAACGCGCCTCAACACGCTGCTTGGCATCCTGCAGCGCGGTGCGGTCGAGATCCGTACGGCTCGCTCCGCCTTCACCGCGGACGGCGAAGAGCATTCCGCGGGCTCCTACGTGGTCGTGCTGCGCCAGCCGTACGCGGCGTTCGCCAAGACGATGCTCGAGGAGCAGGTCTATCCCGACCTGCGGCTCTACGAGGGCGGTCCGCCCAAGCCCCCATACGACGTGACTGCGCACACGCTGCCGCTGCTGATGCACGTGCGGGTGGCGCTGCTACAGGACAGCGTGGCCATCTCCCTGTCCGATCCGGTGGCTATACCGCCGGCCCGTTACGCAAGCCCAGACATCTCAGGTACGCGGGTGGGGCTGTACAAGAGCTACGCTGCGTCGATGGATGAGGGGTGGACCCGCTGGATCTTCGACACGTGGAGCGTTCCCTACACGTCCCTCGTCGACTCGGTAGTGCGGGCGGGCAACCTGCGCGAGCGGTTCGACGTGATCGTCATGCCCGCCATGCGCGACTCGACGATCATCAACGGCCTCCCACCCTCGCAATACGCCGAGCCCTATACCGGCGGCATCGGTGTGGCCGGGATCGTCGCGCTCAATCAGTTCGTGGAAGAGGGCGGTACGTTCCTCGCGTTCAACGAAGCGTCGACCTTTGCCATTGGGGCATTCGACCTTCCGGTGCGCAACCTGCTCGAGGATAAGAGCTCGGAGGAGTTCTACGCGCCGGGAAGCCTGTTCCGCCTCGAGCTCGACACGACGCATCCCCTGACACACGGCACCGCAGAACGGGTGGCGGCGTGGTTCGAGCGCAGTCCCGCCTTCGAGGTCGAGCGCACGCGCCGCGCCAAGGTGGTCGGGCGCTGGGCGGCCCAGCCGGACAGCGTGCTGATGTCGGGATGGGTGCTCAACCCCGAGCAAGTCGCCGGCAAGGCCGCCATGGTCGAGGTCTCGGTGGGGGAGGGACGTGTCGTTCTCTATGGGTTCCGCCCGCAGTACCGCGGCCAGACGCTTGCGACATACCCGCTGATCTTCAACGCGTTCGCGGAGCAGGACCGGTGAGCTGGAAGCGCATCGGCTCGCTCGCATTGGTCGGCGCGCTCGCGCTGAGCCAGCCCGTCGCGGCGCAGGAGGACGCGACGGCGGGTCTCGTGCCACCGCACCTGCAGCAGCCGGTGCCCGACTACCTGCGGGACCTCCTGCTGGCAGACATCGCGACGATCCGTGTGCCGCTGCCGCCCATTGCGGTGCCCGAGCTCGAGACGCTCGTGCACGCTGAGCCGTCGCCCAGCTATCTCGCCTGGGTCGGCGTGCCGCAGCCGGAGCCGATCACTCTGCCGGCGCCGCCGCCGGGACGTCCCCCTGCCGTGGTACGAGGGGTGTATCTCAACGCCTGGGTCTTCGGATCACGCCGCTTCTACAACCTCGTGGCCCTTGCGGACACCACGGAGGTGAACGCGTTCGTGATGGACGTGAAGGACGCCACCGGATTCGTCAGCTACCGCTCGGGCGTCCCCACCGCCGTCGCGATCGGCGCCAACGACCTGGTGCGGGTGCGCGATGCCAGGCAGCGGCTGCGGTTGCTCGAGTCGAAGGGCATTCACGCTATCGCGCGCATCGTGGTGGCGCGCGACCCACTGTTGGCACGGGGGAAGCCACGTTGGGCCGTGTGGCATGAGAACGGCGGGCTGTGGCGCGATGGCCTTCGCAAACCGTGGGTGGATGCTTATCACGACTCCGTATGGATCTATGCCGCCGAGCTCGCGGCCGAAGCGGTGGTGATGGGCTTCAAGGAGATCCAGTTCGACTACGTGCGCTTCCCCGACGAGCCCAAGGAACGCATGCAGACAGCGGTATTCCGCGCGCGGCAGGAAGGTGAGAGCAAGCGCGCTGCGGTACGCCGGCAGGTGGCGCTATTGAAGGAAGAGGTCGAGCGGCTCGGCGTGCCCTTCACGCTCGACGTGTTCGGTCTCACCACAAGCGCCAACGGCAGCATGGGCATCGGACAGAACTGGGATGACCTTTCGCAGCTGGCCGACGTGCTGCTCCCCATGGTCTACCCGAGCCACTACCCACGGGGTTCTTACGGGATTCCTTACCCCAACGCAGAGCCCTACAGGGTGGTGCGCCGTGCGCTCGAGGATGGGTTGGTGCGCTCGCAGCGGCTAAGCGATCCCGCTACGATACGCCCGTACCTCCAGGCCTTCACTCTGCGGCGGCCGCGTTACCGGGCCGCTGAAGTCCGCGCGCAGATACAGGCGGTGGAAGATGTCGGACTCACCGATTGGGTTCTGTGGAACGCCAGCGGGAGGTATCCCGCCGCGGCACTACGGTCGAATCGGGTGAGCGACCCCGTGTTGGGGCCCATCGCGAGCCCGAACAACGGATCGCAGCAGTAGCTTGCGCTAGGAACTCGGCTCCCACCCGACGATCCGGCCAGCGACCGCGCTGGCCGCTGTCGTATACGGGCTCGCCAGGTAGAGGTGCCCAGGTCCGGAGCGTCCCGGAAAGTTGCGGTTGATCGCGCTCACCGTCACCGTCTCGCGGTCATAGGACACGCCGGGGCCCGCATTGATGCAGGCGCCGCACGAAGGCTCGATGAACTCGGCGCCCACGTCACGGAAGATCTCCAGGTAGCCGCTCTCTTCACAGTAGCGCTTCACCTCCTGCGAGCCGCACTGAATGAAGCACTTCACATCGGGGTGCACCCGCTCACCGCGCTGCAGTGCTTCCCCGAACACGCGGGCGTACATGTCCATGTCGGATTTCTTCCCGGCCGTGCAGGACCCCGCGTACGCGATGTCGACCTTTACCGACCCGCCCAGTTCTGGGAGGAACAGGCCGTTGCCCGGATCGCCGGGCAGCGCCACCATCGGCTCCAGCTCGTTGGCGTCGATCTCGATGACCGTTTCATACTCTGCTCCGTCGTCGGAGTAGAGTCCGTCGAGCAGCGGCCGCACCTGCTCCGGATCGAGCCCCCGCTCTCTGGCAAGGAACTCGACCGCCTTCTCGTCGGGCCGCACGATTCCGGTGAAGGCCCCGACCTCCGCCGCCATGTTGGTCATGGTAGCGCGCTCGTCGATCGAGAGCGCTACCACCGCCTCACCCCCATACTCCACGATCTTCCCGATGGCGTTCCCATTCTTGACGTACGGGTGCCGTAGGATCTGCAGCATGAAATCCTTGGCCGTCACGTTGTCGGGCTTGCGCCCGTTCACACGGATGAGAACCGACGGCGGGACCTTGATGCGCACGTCCTTCGTGAGCCACGAGTTGAAGATCGCGGTGGTGCCGACCCCGAACGCCACCGCACCAATCGCGCCGGCATGCGGCGTGTGGGAGTCGGTCCCGATGATGAGGTGTCCCGGCAGTGCGTGCTGCTCCAGGATCTTCGAGTGGCAGATGGCTTCCGACCCGACGACGGCCATGTGCGGTCCCATGCGGGGCAGCTCACCGTACAAACGGACGCCCTGCTGCTCGGCGAATCCCTCCTGCTTCGCCTTGAGCTCCAGCGCGACGTCGAGCAGGCCCTGTGCCTTGCGCTCGTCCGTCATCGCTATCTCGAGGAAGGTCAGATGGTCACGGAAGAAGAACACCGACTCCGGATCCACGATACTCTCGTTCTCGCCCACGTAGTCCCGCCAGAAGATGGCCGCCATCGGTGTCACGTACTCGTGGCTGAATCGGATGTCGGTGCGCGCGAAGCCCTCGTCGCCGGGTCGCACGTATGGGGTGCCGACCTCGTCGCGAGAGAGATCCGTCACCCAATGCCGTGCGAGGATCTTCTCGGCGAGCGTCATAGGCCGCTCACCGGTCGTGACCGTCGGCACCTGCACCAGGCCCTGAATCCGCGCGACGTTGTAGTCGAACAGGCCACCGTGTTCGATGACGCCGCGCGTGATCGCTCCCTCCGCCTCCGTGAACACGCTGAGCGGAATCTCCTCGCCGCGCCGCACGCGCTCGATGAGCGAGAAGTCGGTGCTCGTGAGAATACCGAGGTTCTGACAGTTCTCCCGGTAGATGCGCTCGATGTTCTCGGCTACGACCAGCCGGATGCCCGCCATCATCTCGGCGTAGGGCGACTGCTCGCGCGACGATCCCTTGCCGCGGCGCTTGCCGCTCACGGCGCACACGAACCCGCCGCCGCGCACGCTCCCTCGTGTAACAGGGAAGTCGTCGCCTGCCTTCAGCCCGAGGTAGGGAAAGTCACCCAACGTCTCATCGTAGTAGTAGCAGATGTAGGCGGGCGTGATCTCGTCGGTCGAGATGTCGTTGCGGAGCGCAAGGTCGCTCGGCCACTCGAGGTCCTCCCCGGCGAGCTGGCGGCGAAGGAGCTCGGGGTCGTCCACGAGAAAGAGGACCCGCCCGTCGAACTGCACATGGTCGGGCCGTCGCTGCACCGGTCTCGACTTGATACTCTCGATCACAAGGGCCGAAAGTTGACCGTTCCGTTTCGGTGAGGCAAGCGGGCGTGTAGAATTGGGCGATGGCACCGTTTCCTCGACCGCCGCGCCTGGCCGCGGCCCTGCTCGCAGCAACCGGGATGGCACTGCACGCGCCCGCGCTGTTCGGTCAGTGGGTTGAGCCCACGTTCTATCGAGTCACAGGCGTGTTCGAGGAGTCACGACTCATCGAGAGCTCGGGTGTGGCAGTGAGTCGGAACCACCCGGGCATTCTGTGGACACACAACGACGGGGGCGACCGGCCGAACCTCTACGTCACGAACCTCTCTGGCGAGGATCTGGGTCACTTCCGGGTATCGGGCGCGGACGCACTCGACTGGGAGGACATCGCACTCGGTCCGTGTCCCGATGCGGACACAACGTGCGTCTACATTGCCGACACCGGTGACAACCTCCAGCGACGCCGGAGTGTAGCGATCTACATCATGGAGGAGCCCGGCGTGCTGCCCGAGCCCGGGAAACGGGCGGACGAAGACCTGCGGGCCACGAAGATCGAGGTGCGCTACCCCGATGGAGCGCACGACGTGGAGGCGCTGGCGGTGGCACCGGAGGGTGACATCTTCCTCGTCACCAAGGGGCGGAGGGGCCGGATAAAGTTGTTCCGTGTGCCCACCGGGGCCGTACGCGAAACCTCGGTGACGGCGGTGCAGGAGGGCCTGCTCGACATTCTCCCGCAGCGCATGCTCGGCCGGCTCGTCACCGCGGCCGCGATCTCCCCGACTGGCCGCCGCCTGGTGGTGCGCACGTACACCGAGATCAACCTCTACCGGCGAGGGCCCGACGGCATCGCGCGGGACGCGAACCCCTGTTGGCTCGGATTACGAGAGCGGCAGGGCGAGGCCATAGACTTCTGGGACGAAGATCTTCTGGTGCTCACCAGCGAGGCGGGACTCAACCGGCGGGGGTCGGTCGCCATCGTGCGCTGCCCCGGTGCCGAGCGGGAGGGAGGAGAGTGAGCATGGCCCGCGTGGTGCTGATCCTGAGCGTGCTGGCCTGTGGGTTCGCCACGGCTCGGGCAGGCGCGCAGCAACCGGGACAGGTCGCCACCACCGCTCTGGGGCGGGCGCTCGCGGCGCCGACCGCCGAGATGGCGCGGGCGCATTTGCGGTTTCTTTCCGACGACCTGCTGGAAGGGCGCGCCCCCGGCACGCCCGGTGCAGATCTCGCGGCTCGGTACATCGCGTCCCAGTTCGAGCTCTTGAGACTCGAGCCGGGCGCGGCCGACGGGAGCTACTTCCAACCCGTCGAGCTGGTAGGCGTGACGCCAGCACCGTCGCTCGTGCTCGGCACAGGACCGCGGACCCGCAGCTTCGATTCCCTCACGGAGTTCGTCGCGTGGCCGACCCGGCCCGAGGAGTCGATAACCGTCGACGGTGACGTTGTGTTCGTGGGTTACGGCATCGAGGCACCGGAGTGGCACTGGGACGACTACAAGAGCACGTCCCTGACCGGGAAGGTCCTGTTGGTGCTGGTCAACGACCCGGGTCTCACAGACTCCTCGCGCTTCAACGGGAAGGCGCTGACCTACTACGGACGCTGGACCTACAAGCTCGAGCAGGCCGCCCGCCTCGGAGCGATCGGTGCCATCCTCATCCACACCGACGAGAGCGCTACCTACCCGTGGAGTGTCGTGCGCAACTCGTGGTCGCGAGAGCAGATCCAGCTCGATCGCCCGGTACAGGAATCCTTGCGGTTCGGCGCGTGGATGACGGAGGAGGCGGCGCGGGAAATGCTGGCGACAGGGGGTCGGGACTACGACCTGCTGGTGCGCCGGGCGCAGCGGCCGGAGTTCCGACCCATTCCGCTCGACGCGCACGCCGTGGTGCACATCCGAAGCGAGATCCGTCGCATGCGTTCCGTGAACGTGGTAGCGCGCGCGCCCAGCAACGATCCGGACCGAGGGCGGGAGGCGGTCGTGATCACCGCGCATTACGACCACATCGGTGTGGGAATCCCGGTGGACGGCGACTCCATCTACAATGGTGCGCTGGACAACGCTTCCGGCGTGGCGGCGTTGCTCGCCGTGGGAGCCGGACTCGCGGCGAGCGGCCCGCCGTCCCGTCGCTCCATCGTCCTGGTGGCCACCACAGCCGAGGAGTCGGGCCTGCTCGGGGCGCAGGCCTACACACAGGCCCCGCCGGTGCCGCTCGAGCACACCGCCGCAGCCATCAACATCGACCGCGCGAACCTGTGGGGCATGACGACCGATGCGGTCGCGCTGGGCGCAGAGCGTTCCGAGATCCTGGATTACGTGGATCGGGCGTGGGCCTCGGAGGGTGTCGAGCGCGCACCCGACCCGAGCCCCCACGCCGGACATTTCTATCGCTCCGATCACCTGGCCTTTGCCCGCGCCGGGATTCCGGTCGTGTCACTCCGCGCCGGATCCAGCTTTGCCAACCGGCCGCCGGAGTGGGGGGTGGAGCGGGAGGCGGACTACGTTTTGCGGCACTACCACCAGCCGAGCGACGGATTCCGCGACGATTTCGAGTACGATGGCCTGCTGCAACAGGCTCGCCTGCTGCTCCGGCTGGCGTGGGAGCTGGCAGCCACAACCGACTACCCGGCCTGGGGCAGAGACTCGGAATTCCGGCCCGCGGGCGAGCAGTTGCGGCTGAAGCGGCTGCGGGAGGCCACACCCTAGTGTTTTTGCCCCTTTTTTGGCACTGGCCGAAACGGGGCAAAGTAGGTATGTTCCCGCCCGATTTTCCGGCCCATCCCGGCTCCTCAAGGAGACGATCCCCTGGATCTGCCGACTACACACCGGGTTCCGGTTAGCTGGATCAGAGATCACGCCTGCGCTCCGATCCGCTGGCGCACCCTCACAGAGATTCTTCCGAGAGGCTCCGCGACCCCCGCTGACCACCACTCTCTGCGGGCGGAAGTTCTTCAATACAAAGGTGTTACGCAGACGGTTCGGAAGCAGAAGGGGAGCGGCGTCTGGGGAGCGAACATCCTGGGACTCGCAGCGTCAAAGGCGCAGGGTCTCAAAGATGTCGGGACAGTGGCGCAATACCGTCACTTGGCGGAGCTGGGCTACCCGGACGGTGAGCGCCCCTACCGGCTCGCCGAGCGGGTGTTTCACCGACTCCTCTCACGGGATGAGGACCCGGCCCTCCTGTTCGAGTATCAGAAGGCCGCGAAGACGAACCCAGCCCTGGGGGTGTGGGCCCGGGATCTGATGCGCGAGGCTGCCACAGCGGCCCTGGCTCACGCGGGCAGGATCGATGATCCGCGAGTCCGAGGGGCGGCCCACAAGATCGCGTCCCGCGTGTCCCAATTCCTGCGTAGTGACCACGCCGAGAAGCCGATCAAGCGGTCGGCCTCACGCAACATCCTGCAGCCAGACGCATACCCGCCTACCCTGTTCTCGGTGACCGTCGTCGCCTACATGCACAACATTCAGCGGGAGCGAGCCGGCTTTGTCGACCGGCTTGGAGCCTACTTGGTGCGGCCCGCCTCCAAGCGGAGCTTCGTCATTCAGATCGGCCGCAAGATCATACAGCCCACGTTCCAGGTGCTGGGCGACCCGCTCAAGGCCGAGAGCTCGGGTAACCCCAAGGACCTGCCGTTCGCCCTGCACTGGATCGAGCTGCTCACCCGCCTTGGCCTGCTTCAGGCCTCGACGACGGCGCAGCGGATCCTCGGCCGCCTCATCAAGGACTGCGACGAACAGGGCGTATGGAACCCGAAGAATCTCCGGGCCTTACCGAAGAGCGGCTCCCAGGTGGCTGATTTCGCCTTCCCGCTCGAGGTGGACACCAAGACGCCCGAGCGGCGCAAGGCTGACGTAACGTTCCGGTTGGCGCTGATCGCCAAGCTCGCGGGGTGGCAGCTCGAGTACACGTAGCCCCCCCCGCGCCTACCGTTTCCCGCGCACCACGGCCCTTTCCGCCCGCTCCGCCTTGCGCCGCGGCACTGGAAAGCACATAGTAGTAGCGCTCGCTACTACTCATGCCTGAGCTCGATTTCACGCCCTTCGGCTTCACCCCCACCGAGAGCCTCGTCTACGAGGCGCTGCTGGGGCGCGGGCCGTCCTCCGGGTACCAACTATCCAAGGCCCTAAGCGTAGCGAGGGCAAACACTTACCAAGCGTTGAACGGGCTAGTAGCGAAGGGAGCAGCCAGGGCGGGACAGGAGACCCCGAAGGTCTTCCGCGCGGTGGCGCCCGATGCCCTGCTCGCTCTGGTCGCTCGAGGCCAGGCGCGTCAACTCGACCGCCTGGAGCGGCAACTACGCGAGCGGGGCGGGGCGGGTGAGCCGGCGACCGTTCCCTTCCGCGGCGAGCGGGAGCTCCAGGAACTGGTCCTGAGGACCGCGGCCCGCGCCGTGGGCCCGGTATCCTTCATGGCCCCCGGCCGGCAGATCTCCCAGCTCCTGCCGGTATGGCGGAAGCGGGCCGCAGACGGGTCGGAAACAGAACTCTGGGTCGTCGGGGAGGCACCGGAGCGGTTCCCGCTCCCGATCGCAGGACCCGTCGACTCCGATTCCGTGCGAGATCACTTCGGCAGCGCAGCCGCCATTCTGTTCTCTCCCGGCGCCGCCATCCTGGCCACCGAACAGAGCGGCTCGCTTTCCGGGCTCTGGTCCTCCGATCCGATTCTCGTGGGCGCCGCCAGCGCTTCACTCGCAGCTTTGACCACCTGACCAGCAGCCTCGGTGTCTTGACAAGCGACACCGCGACACCGAGTATAGGGCCTGCCTCAACCAATCGGTTGATGTCGTGGCCCGTGAAACTGATAACCGCAACTCTCCCAGGCTGTTAATAGAAGCAGCGATCCCAGAGTTCGCGCAGTTCGGGTACGCAGGAGCGCGAACGGAGCGCATTGCGAAGCGGGCCGGCGTCAACAAGCAGCTCCTCTTCTACTATTTCGGCACGAAGGCCGGCCTATACCGGGCCGTCATCGACGAGGCCGTGGCACAGCTTGACCGGGCGGCCAGGAAGGTCAGAAGGGCTCCCGAGCACGCCGCCGGGCGGCTTCGTCATGAGCTCAAGGCAGCATTCGACACCCTGGCCGAATCTCCGGACCTGGCCAGGCTGCTGGTCCGAGGGGCCTTCGACCGGGACGACGACACGGCCGCCGACCTCCCGGCCCGCAGCCTCGCGGACCGGCTGGCCCACGCGGTCTCCGATGGTCAGGGATTGGGGCACTACCGCGACGACGCCGATCCGCACACGGTGGCCCGGCAGGCAGTCGTCTTGCTGCTTGGCTACTTCGCGCTCGAGGGATCCTTGATGCAGAACGGCCCCGCGGAGGGCCGCAGGGCCGCGTGGCTCACCGAGGTGTCGAGCCTGCTTGCCCGCTCGCTCAGCTGGTAACGCCTACGGGCTCCTCCTCAGTCTCCAGCTTCTTCCCACCCGCAGTCCCGAGCGCCACCTCCAGCACATCCTTCAAGCGTTCGGCAGGATAGACGGTAATGCGCTTGCGCTCGTCCTCGCTCAGATCCTGCAGGTCCGCCTCGTTCTCCTTCGGCAGGATGATGTTCGAGATTCCCGCGCGGCACGCCCCCAGCACCTTTTCCTTCACCCCGCCGATCGGTAGTACGCGGCCGGACAGTGTGATCTCTCCGGTCATCGCCACGTCACTCCGCACCGGCACGCCGGACAGCGCGCTCACCAGGGCCGTCGCCATGGTGACACCTGCCGATGGACCATCCTTTGGAATGGCGCCGGCCGGAACGTGGACATGGAAATCCTTGCCTGCCACGTCCCCCGTAATACCGAGTTGCTCGGCATGCGACTTGGCATACGTCAGCGCGGCCTGCGCCGATTCCTTCATCACGTCGCCGAGCTGGCCAGTGAGCACCAGGTTATCCCGCCCGTTCATCACGGAAACCTCGACGAACATGATGTCGCCGCCAACGGGCGTGTAGAACATCCCCGTAGCGATCCCGACCTTGTCCTCCTCGGCGGCTCGCTCGGGAAACACCGTGGGCCGCCCGAGGAGATCCTGTACGTCGGCTTCGGTCGGCTCCATCTGATCCACCTCGCCTGAGGCGATCTTGCGCGCCACCTTGCGAGCCAATCGGCCGATCTCGCGTTCCAGCTGCCGCACGCCGGCCTCGCGGGTATAGCCCGAGACCATCTTGCGGATGAGTTCTTCCGTCATCACGAACTCGCGCGGAGCCAGCCCCGCTTCGGCGACCTGCCGCGGCACCAGAAACTGCTTCGCAATCTGGAGCTTTTCGTTCTCGGTGTAGCCGGTGAACTCGACTTCTTCCATGCGGTCGAGTAGTGGCGCCGGGATCAACTGGCGGAAGTTCGCCGTCGCGATGAACAACACCTCGGAGAGATCGAACGGCACACCGAGATAGTGATCGGTGAACGAATCGTTCTGCGCCGGATCGAGCACCTCGAGCAGCGCCGAGGCCGGATCACCCTGGAACGACACACCAAGCTTGTCCACCTCATCCAGCAGGAATACCGGGTTCTTGGTACCGGCCCGCTTCATCCCCTCGATGATGCGGCCCGCCATGGCACCGACGTACGTACGCCGGTGCCCCCGAATGTCCGCCTCGTCCCGCGCACCCCCGAGAGAGATGCGCACGTACTGCCGGCCAATGGAGCGAGCGATGGACTTGGCAATGGACGTCTTGCCGACGCCCGGGGGACCGATGAACAACAGGATCGATCCCCTCGAGCGACGGTCGTCCACGTTCCCCACGAACTCCCCGGTGGTGTGCTCGTCGCGTTGCTGCAGCAGCTGCCGCACCGCGAGGAACTCGAGCACGCGGTCCTTCACGTCCTGCAGACCGTAGTGGTCCTCGTCGAGGATCTTCGCCGCTTCCTTGAGATCGAGATGGTCCTCACTGCGCTTGTTCCACGGCAGCTCGGCGACGGTCTCGAGGAAGGTGCGGATGACCTGCGCCTCCATCGAGTCCTTCGCGGTGCGGGCCAGTCGCCGCAGCTCCCGATCCACTTCCTTGCGCGCCTCTTCGGGCAGCTCGAGTTGCTCTAGACGCTCACGCAGCTCGTCCACTTCCTGCGACTCGTCATCGCCCAGCTCCTTCTGGATCGCCTTCATCTGCTCGCGCAGGAACATCTCGCGTTGCCGCTCGCCGATCTCCTCCTGGACCTTGGACTTGATCTCTTCCTGTGCATCTGCGAGCTCGAGCTGCCGCTGCACGTGAATCAGCACCCGGCGGAGCCGTTCCTCGACGCCACGTGTCTCGAGCAGTGCCTGACGCTCGGCGGGGGAGATATCGATGTACCCGGCGACGAGATCGGCGAAGCTTCCGGGGTCCTCCACCCCGTCGAGCACCTGCTTCACGACCTCCTCCGGCAATCCCGTCTTCACACCGAGCTCGGCGGCGCGCTCCCGTACCTCCTTGTGCAGGGCGACGAACGCCGCGTCCTCGTGGTCGAGCGGGGGGAGGTCCGGCGCCTCTTGCACCACGGCCTCGATGTAGCCCGCATCCTCAGAGTACTGCAGTACCGTGGCCCGGTACTCTCCCTGCAGGAGCAGTTGGATGCCGCCCAGCCCGCGCTGAACCTGGCCGATGCGGGCCACGGTGCCAGTCGTGTAGAGCACCTCGGGACGGGCGTTGTCCACGTTGTCGCGCTGCGCGACGGAGAAGATCAGTTGCTCTTCTTCCTTCAGGGCGGCTTCGATGGCCCGCAGCGTGCCAGGGCGACCCGCGCCGATCGGTGCGGTGACGCCCGGGAACATCACGGTCTCCCGCAAGGGCAGCACGGGCAGCCGCAAGCGTGTGGACGTTATCTCGGACATATCATCCTCCCCTCCCGCTGAGGGGGTCGTCTCGTGGAGTCAGTCACCTGCCGCGGATTAGGGCAGGGATTGTGCCACTCGAACCGCCACCTATACACCGCTTTCTCGGGTGCAACACGCCCTCTACGGTACGTGTTCCTGCCGAAAGGCGCAGGCACGCGGACCCGCCTGCCAATATGGCCGGTGGTCCCCGTTCGTGGCGATCTCCTACTGGAGGGCCCGAGGGGCGACGTTGAGTAGGGCTCTGAGCTCAGACTCGGTGAACTGCTCCAGCAACCCGGCACGCGCACTCGTCTCCCGCGCCGGCTCGGACTCGTCCGACTGGCATTCGAAGCGAATGATGTCGGCCGGCTCCGGGAATGTACGCTTGTCCTTCTTCCCCGGGATCATGCCCGAGGTCCGGCCCACGCGTTCCGCGGACCAGCGCCGTCCGGCATCGTCGGTTACCCAACGCATTTCGGTCTCAAAGTGGCGTACGTTCAGGTTGCCAAGG
>JBDGYO010000270.1:0-4037 GCA_039584015.1 Gemmatimonadota bacterium
TATTACAAAAACGTATGTAGTCATCTCCTGAATTAGCAACTCTAAAGGCTATTCCTCCAGATATAGTAGATTGGGCAGTATAATTAGATCTAAATAATCTTGCTCTAATATCTGCGGAACTAGTTCTATAAGCAATAGTGCTTGCTGTTGCAGCATCTGTTGCATTTGATGTTACTGTAAATGTACTATTGCCACTTTGATTTGCAGTTGCACTCATTGAACCACTTAATCCATTACCACTTGTAGCACCATTAATTTGACCATTACCAACTGTTGGAATTGCTGGAAAAGTATTTAAAGAACCATCACCTCTTACATACTGACTAGTTGTACCTTGCCAAGGTAGAGTTAAAGTTCCAGTACTAGTTACTGTTCCTGATAAACCTAATGAATCACCATCTGTTGTAGCTTTTAAACTTGTTACAGTTCCTTGAGGATTACTAAATGCAGTGCTAATAGTACCACCATCTTGTTGTGTAAGAGTTATAGTAGTAGTAGAAGATCCTGAATCTGATATTCCTGTTATATGATTATCATAGGCAGTATTCCACTCTGTAGAGGTACCTCCAGGAGCTGTTATAATTCCTGTTGTTGCAATACCCCAATTATCTCCTACTAATTGATTCCCTCTAAAACGGACAACATCTCCACTTGTATTTCCAAGATATATGTTTGTTGCGTAGCAATAGAAATTGTTTACGCTAGATTGTATATAAAAATCACCTGCTGTAAAAGCAGTACGTCCAGCTGAATCACTATAGAAATAACCATCTGTTCCATCACCTGCAGCTAATTGTGTAGCAATTAATCTTGTCCCACTTGTTGTAAAATCAGAATCACTTGTAATATTTGAATTACTATTCCACACTGCAAGTCTTGCTGAAGATCCAGAACCTGTTACATTACCTACTTGAGTATTATCTATCTTCTGCCAAGCATCTGTTGCTTGATCAGAAAATACTGCCCAATCTCCTACGGCCCAATCTGTTATACCATCTAGGTTAGTAGATCCAGCTACAGATACTATATAATATTCCCCTACTGTTCCTGATCCACTTGTTAATGTTGGTGAGTTTGTACTTGCGTTCCAAGTTCCATCATATTTTAATACTCCTGTTACAGCTGTATTAATAGCTGTTTGTATTTGTGCTCCTGTTGCTAGGTTAGAAGAAGAAGAACTTACTATACCTGTTTTTGGTGTTAATGTTATAGTTGAACTACCACTAGTAGTTAAAGTGTTAGCGTCACCAGAAGAAACAGTATTTACTTGACCAGTTGCTCCTGTTGTTACACCAGTTACTCTACCATAGGCATCTACTGTAATATTGTCTATCTTAGTACTGTTAGATGTAGAACCGTAAGTTCCAGCTCCAACACCACCAGTTGCCATGTTAATAGTAATTGTTTCATCAATAGCTTGATTAGTTGTAAAAGTACCACCAGTAGTTAAATTTGTACCTGCTTGTATAGTTATAGCTGCATTGTTTGCTGAAGCAGGTATGCTTGGAAAAGTAGTAAGGTCACCTGCTCCGTTAACATACTGTGAAGAACTACCTGCCATTGTAATAGCAAGAGTACCTGATGTAGTTACTGCTGAACCTGTGTTAAATGCATTTCCTCCATGAGAAATTCCTACACTTGTAACTGTTCCTTGAGGTACACCTCCAACAGCATTGTCTACGTAAAGTTTATTAGCCGCATCTGTAGTTGCACTTACTGTATCAACACCTTGTATTCTTCCTGTTCCACTTAATTGAATATTTCCTGAATTAATAATAACAGTATTAACAGTCTCAGAAATACTTAAAGCATAAGCTGTAGCTGTGTTATTATAAATACCAAATATTCCATTGTTGTTTATGATAGCCCAATCATCTTCTCCCGCATCATTACTGTACATGTTGAATCTAGGGTAAGATCCATTTATAGTTATATTGCCACCGTTTATATTAGCGTTACCACTCGTGTTAATATCCCCTGTTACACTAATGCCTCCACTAGTAGTTTCTAACTTAGTAGATCCAGCATATCTTAGTCCTACACCTGTTGCACTTACAGATACCCCACTCACTCCTCCAGCTACCAACCTAAGACTGTCAGCACCAGCTCTATACATTCCTGTATTTACATCATCGTAAAACCCATAATCAACTTCACCAGCACTACCAGCTGACTTAGCTACAAATCTACCATTAACAGTAGAGCTACCAACAACTAATACAGTATCTGGCTGACTTACAAAATGCCATGAAGCACCTCCTCCTTGTGATGAGCTATCACTATGGTAAAATGTTATATCACCTACTTGAGTTTGACTTGTTTGATCACTAAACCTAATAGTTGATCCACTACCATTTGATGTATTATATAGGTTTAATAATGGACTTGAAGTTGATGTCTCTACCGTTAGTATTCCGGTCATTGTATCACCACCAAGTTCTAAGTATCTACCATCAAGATCAACTAATAGTGCACTAAGGCCTGATCTATTAAGTGTTAATACACCATTAGTAGTATTAAAACTTACTGAACTTACATAATAATTATCATTATTATCTGTAGAATTTATTGTAATAGTATCACCACTTCTAGATGTAGTAGTTCCACCTGTTCCAGTAATAGTTAATGTATCATTATTACTATTTGCTGTAGCTGTACCACTTTGTGTAGCAATATTTTTATATATAGCTTGGCTTGAACCTCTATCAGAGTTTGTTAAAGTAATAGTACCAGAAGTAGTTACTGTACCACTACCACTTAGTCCTGTTGTTCCTTGTACTGTAACTGAGGTTACTGTACCAGTATTACTTGTAGCACCAATATCAGAAAGAATCTGTGACTTAGTTCTATATTTAAGAACACCACCATCCCATACCATAATACCTGTATAAGTACTATCATCTGCAGTAACACTACTTACAGAAACTGTACCTGTTATGGAACTATTACCATCTACACTTATACCTTTTTTAAATTCTATTGCCATTCTATATTTTGTTTGCTAAGATAATAAAATTATAATAAAGGGAGTTGAGTAAACTAATAGACACAACTCCCTTTATATTTTTTAGTATTAATTATCTTACCCTACTCATTACTAAAGTGTAATCATTAGCACTTGCATTTGTTGTCCAATCTAAATCAACTTCACCAGTTGATGGATTAGCAGTAACATCCATAAATACTTGATCACCCCCTTTACCATAAGTTTGAATAATAAATGGTCCTGTACCTAATTTATGTGTTCCTGCTGCTACACTAAAACTATTTGTTGTAGTACTTGGAAATGTTACTGAATAGCTTTCTTCTTGATGAGAAGCTAGCAACGTAGCTGGTGATATAGCTTTATTAGTTATAGTACCTGCTGTTACTTCATTAGTATCAGCCATTTCAACCACACCTAAGTTAGTTTGAGAAGTAGTTGGTAATGTTCTTGTAGTTAATGTTTGTACAACACCATCAGTTAAACTAATTTGATCAACTACATCAACACCGGAAGTATTAATATCTGTGTCAATACCAATTATTGTATTATATGTTTCTGCTAACTCAGCATCACTAATACCACCTGCTTTAATTTGTGCCCAACCGTTTGCTGTTACTGTAAAGTTTGCACTATCAAATCCTGAAATACCTTTTGTTGTACCTCCATCTGTAGATCCTGCTGTTGCAATACCTATATTATTCTGAACAACTGTCCAATCAGACAATGCTGTTGGAGAGTCTGATTCTGCAATAAGTAAATCCCCATCTTCAACTGTTTCACTAAAGAAAGAACCTGCTGCTGTTACTGCATATGTCCAACCTTGTTTAATTGCTGAAGAAGGCGCGCTATCTAGATCTGGTGTGTTTGTTGCTGCATTATATCCTCCTTGGAAGATTAAAGCTCCAGACCCTGCAAATGTAGAATCAACATAACTCTTAGATGCAGCATTTGTAGATATACTAGGGGTTACTGGTACTACTATATTACTACTAAATGTTTTTGTTCCTGCTATAGTTTGATTACCTGTTGTCCTTACAACCGTAGCATCTAC
>JBDGYO010000271.1:0-4266 GCA_039584015.1 Gemmatimonadota bacterium
AAGGTCTCCGGGATCGTCCGGCCGCGGAAGCGGATACCCTCATGCGGGTCGAGGTACGAGATGTCCGTCACCAGACACCTCACGCCTCGGGCACCACCGATGGTCTGAGAGATCAAGACCTCGCCCACCTTGACGTCGCCGTACTCCTTGAGGAGCCGCGTCGTCCGGGGGCGATGTTGCTCGATCTTCTTGTATAGGGTTTCTTTGAGCATCGACATTGTGCTTCTCCTCCTTGTACCCTACCACCCCGATTTGGCGAACAGTTAACCGGGTTAAAGATACTCACAGGAGCATCCACTGTGAATCAACAGAAGCTCAGTCCCATTTGTGCCCTGTTTGCGGCGCTGGTGCTGGTGGCGCCGGCGGCGAGCGCCCAGGTGCCGACGTTCGAGGACGTCACCGGACACGCGTTCGGAAAGCGCGCCACCCCGCATCACCAGATGGTGGCGTACCTTCATCGCCTCGCTGAGGCCTCTCCCCGGGTGACCGTGACGGTACAGGGGCGGAGTTGGGAGGGCCGCGAGTTGATGCTCGCCGTGGTGACCTCGCCCGAGAATCACGCACGGATCGAGGAGATCCAGGCCAACTCGCGCCGGCTCGCTGATCCGCGGGTTACCCCGCCGGAACAGGCGCAGGCGCTCCTCCAGAGCCAGCCGGTCGTGGTCTGGTTCGGCGGCGCGATCCACGGATTCGAACTGTCGGGGGCCGAGGGGGCGCTCAAGTTACTGGAACACCTCACGACGAGTGACGACCCCGCGACGCTCGAGGTGCTGCAGAACGCGGTGGTGCTGATCGACCCGATGCTCAATCCCGATGGGCGCGACGCCTTCGTCCACATCAACTACGAGAACGAGGGACATGCGCCCAATCCCGATCCGCGGGACTGGGCCAACAGCTTCACCGGCTGGCAGGCGCTCAAGTTCCGCACGGGCCACTACTACTTCGACACCAACCGGGACTGGTTCGCGCACACGCAGAAGGAGACGCGAGAGCGCATGCCCCATCTCCACGCGTGGCGGGCCCAGGTGGCGGTCGACATGCACGAGATGGGCTCGGGGCAGGAGTTCTTCTTCGACCCCGCGACCGAACCGACGAATCCGTACTTCCCCGAGTTCGCCCTGCGGTGGTTCCAGCGCTTCGGCAATGCCTACGCCCAGGCCTTCGACTCCGCCGGCTTCCAGTACACCACGCGGGAGCTGTTCAACTACTTCTATCCGGGGTACACCTCGAACCGCGGCTACCAGGGCGCGGTGGCCATGCTGTTCGAGCAGGGGTCCAGTCGCGGGCACGCGCTGGAACGTCCGGACGGCACGGTGCGCACGCTGGCCGATGCGGTCGAGCAGCAGTACGTGGCGGCGTGGACGGCTGCGCGCACCGCGGCGACGAATCGGGAAGCCCTATTGGCCGACTACTACGCCTCACAGCAGGTGGCGATCGCCGACGGGCGCCAGGGCGTGCGGCGCTACCTGATCGCCAACGAGGGCGACCCGGTGCTGGTGCGTGAGGTAGTGGAGCTGCTGCAGCGCAACGCGATCGAGGTATCGGAGCTCAGCGAGGCGGTCACCCTGTCGGGCGTGCGTGACCGGGAGGGGAACGACGTGGGTCGCCGGAACTTCCCGGCCGGCACCTACGTGGTGGAGGCGGCACAGCCGTCGGCGCGCCTACTGCGCACGCTGCTGGAGCCTGAGACGCCGCAACCGGAGGCCTTCCTCGCGGACGCGCGGGCCCGGGTGGAGCGGGCCGAAAACCCGCGGTTCTACGACATCACCGGGTGGTCGCTGCCGCTCCTGTTCAACGTGGGCGGCTACTCCAGCACGGACGGACGCGACCTGCGGAGCCAGCCGCTGGTGCGACCCGAGCTGCTGATCGCTCCCGAGCCGATGGAGCGAGCGGGCTACGCGTACGTGCTGGACGGCCGCTCGGCCGCCTCGCTCGCCGCCCTCTACCATCTGCGGCACAAGGGTTATCGCGCGTCGGTGCTTACCAAGAGCAGTCGCATTGCGGGGCAGGTGGTACACGGCGGATCGGTGGTCGTCCGCGTCGGCCAGAACGATTCCACGGTGCACGCGGCGGTGGAGAAGGTGGCCGGCCACTTCGGAGTGGAGGTGCTCGCCTTGCACACCGGACTGTCGGAAGCCGGCTACCCGCCGCTCGGCTCTGGCTGGCACGGCTTCATGGTCAAGAAGCCTCGCATCGCGCTCCTCGGTGAGACCCCGATCTTCCCCTACTCGTTTGGCTGGGCATGGTACACGCTCGATCGCCAGCATGGGATTCCGACTGCCGTGCTGCGGACTAGCTTGGTGTCGCGCACTGACCTGTCCGAGTACAACGTGATCGTCATTCCGGATGCGCCGCCGGAGCCGCTGGCGCGGGAGCTCGGCGAACAGGGGACGGAGCGCCTCACACAGTGGGTACGCGATGGGGGAACGCTGGTGGTGATCGGTGATGCCATCGACTTCGTGCGGGAGCAGCTCGAGCTGATCGCGCTGCGGAGCTGGTACGACACCGATGACGGGGAAGACGCACAGCGCTTCGACGTGCCGGGCGCGATCTTCCGGGCCACTCTAGACAGCGGCTACTGGATGTCGGCCGGATACGATGCCGGAGAGCTCCCGGTGCTGGTGGATTCGCCGGAGCTCTACCTCCCCCCCGAGGGGCCGCCGACTTCGCGCCAGCGGGTGGTGGCTCGCTACGGGGAGAAGCTGTCGGGCCATGCGTGGCAGGAAACCCTCGAGCGGATTCGCGACGCGGTGTTCCTGTACGAGGAGCGCGTGGGTGGCGGCCGGGTCATCGCCTTCGCGGAGGATCCCAACTACCGCGGCTACTTCCGGTCGGCGAACCGGCTCTTTCTCAATGCGGTGATCTTGGGGCCGAGCGCGCCGTAGCGAAGGCGGGTAGTGGTGGCTGGCGGGGTAACCGCCCCGCCGGCCACCAGCCCTAGGCCCCCGTCGGCATCTCCCCCGTTGTATAGGCCTGCCTCAACTCCACCGGCTTCACGCGCTTGCGTATCCTGAGGTTCAGCATCTCCACGAACACGGAGAAGCCCAGCGCGAAGTAGATGTAACCGCGCGGGATCTCGTGGCCGAAGCCTTCGGCGATCAGGGTCGCGCCGATGAGCAGCAGGAACGCCAGTGCCAGCACCTTGACCGTTGGGTGTCGCTCTACGAAGCCGGAGATCGGTTCCACCGAGATCAACATGACGACCACCGCGATGACGATCGCGGCCGCCATCACCCACACCTCCTTCACCATCCCCACTGCCGTGATCACCGAATCGAGCGAGAAGATCATGTCCAGCACCATGATCTGGGCGATCACGCCGGCGAAGGAGCGCACCACCTTGCCGCTGGCGCGGCCCTCCTCGCCCTCCAGCTTGTCGTGAATCTCATGGGTGCCCTTGGCGAGCAGGAACAGGCCGCCCCCGATCAGGATGAGATCGCGGCCCGAGATCTCCTGTCCCAGGATCTCGAACAGGGGCCCGGTGAGCCGCATGATCCACGCGAGGGAGAACAGCAGCGCGAGTCGCATTCCCATCGCCCCGACGAGGCCTATGCGACGGGCCTTGCGCTGTTGGTGGGCTGGGAGCTTTCCGGCGACGATCGACAGGAAGATGATGTTGTCGATCCCCAGCACGACCTCCAGCGCCGTCAGCGTGACCAGCGCGATCCAGATCTCGGGGTTGGTGAGCCAGTCCATGCAGGCCTCCTCCCACCCGGCGGCCCGGGGAAGGGGGAACGGGGAAGGGGGAAAGGTACGATGGATTCGGACCTCTGCGAAGTCACCTTCTCGTCGTGACTTAGCTCATATCGGCAGCTTGACTCGAATCCTAGGATTACCCATCGTTCGCAGAGTTTTTCCCCCGTAGCAGCGAGGATCCTCGTGCAGCGTAAGCGTTTGCGCATCGCCGGGTTGGCCGCCCTGGCCGCGGCCGGATTCGCCGCCTGTGTCTACCCCACGGACCGCTCCGGGGAGCTCGAGGTCCAGATGACCACGCTCCCCACGCTCTTCCTCAAGGACTCGGCGCAGCTCGAGGAACGCGGTGGTCGAGTTCTCCTCGGACGACCCCACGGTGCTGGCCGTGAGTCCCGACGGGCTGGTGCTCGCCGTGGCGGTCGGGTCGGCCACGGTCACCGCCACGGCGGTGGAGTACGCCGGGACTACCCCGGTGACCCAACCGGCCCAGGTGCGCGGCCTGCTCGAGGTGGACAGCGTGCGGCCGATGACGGCCAGGTTCGGCGAGCTGGTGGAGATCTACGGGGTGGGGCT
>JBDGYO010000272.1:0-4005 GCA_039584015.1 Gemmatimonadota bacterium
TGATCGACCTGCGTAGCGATACTGTCACGCGCCCGTCGCCCGAGATGCGGCGGCACATGGCCGAGGCCGAGGTCGGAGACGACGTGCTCGACGGGGATCCCACGACGCGACGGTTGGAGCAGCGTGTCGCGGAGATCCTGGGGCGCGAGGCCGCCGTGTTCTTTCCCTCCGGGGTCGGCGCCAACCAGGCGGGAATCTGGCTGAACACGGAGCCCGGCACCGAGCTCATCCTCGAGGCCAACGCCCACCTGGTGCACTACGAGATCGCCGCTGTGGCGGCGCTGGCCGGGGTCCAGATCCGCCCCGTCACCACCTCGGACGGGGTGCTCACCCCGGAGCTGGTGCGCGATGCCTGGCGCCCGGTGTCGCCCCACGTACCGCGCGTCAGTGCCGTGGCGGCCGAGAACACGCACAACGCTGCTGGTGGCAGGGTGATGCCGCTCGAGGTGTGGGACGGATTGGTCGCGTTGACCGGAGAGCAAGGCGTCCCGTTGCACCTCGACGGCGCGCGGCTGTGGCATGCCGCCGCCGCGTTGGAGGTGCCGCCCGCGCGGGTGGCACAGGGGGCGCGTACGGTGATGGTCTGCCTGTCGAAGGGGTTGGGCTGTCCCGTGGGAAGCTGTCTCGTGGGAGACGACGAGCTCATGGCTCGTGGCCGGGAGGTGCGCAAGCGTCTGGGCGGCGCCATGCGGCAGTCGGGGATTCTGGCGGCGGCCGGCCTGTACGCGCTGGAGCACAACCTGGGGCGGCTCGGCGAGGACCACGCGAACGCCCAGCTGTTGGCCGAGCGGCTCGACGGAAACGAAGCGGTGCGGCCGCTCCCGCCCGACACCAACATCATCATGCTCGATCTCGTGGGTCGCGATACGGCCGACACGGCGCTTCCCAAACTGGCCGATGCCGGTGTGTTGCTGGTGCCGTTCGGTCCGACGCGGCTTCGGGCGGTCACCCACCTCGACGCGCCACGCAAGGATGTGCTGCGGGCGGCGGAGGTCATCGCGTCGACGCTCGAGTAGCCGTGCGGTCACCGCGTGCATTGCCGGGGAGGTTCATCGGTGCGTAATTGGGGCGGAGCCTAACCATGCACATAGTCGTCGTCGGCGCAGGCGAAGTCGGCTACCACGTAGCCGAGCGTCTCTCCAGCCAGCAGCACGATGTCGTGGTCGTGGACCTCGAGCCGAATCGACTCGAGTACGTGGCCAGCCATCTCGACGTGGCGGTGGTGGAGGGAAGCGGCACCAGCACCGGCGTGCTCGAGGAAGCCGGCATCCGCAACGCGGGACTACTGCTCGCCGTCACCAATGTGGACGAGGTGAACCTGGTGAGCTGCATGAGCGCACGCGGCGTACCCGGCGTCTTCAAGGTGGCCCGTGTCTCCAACCCCGCCTTTTACCGCGACGCCCGCAACCTCAAACCCGATGCGTTCGGCGTGGACATGCTCATCAACCCCGAGCGCGAGCTGGCGCTCGAGACGATGCGGCTGCTCCACTCGACCGCGGCCACCGACATCGCGGTGTTCGCAGGTGGCGCGGTGCAGCTCCTGGGGTTCACGGTGAAATCGGAGGCGCCCATCGCCGGACGCCGCCTCGTGGACATCGCCTCGGAAGAAGGTGACCGGCCGTTGCTCACCGTCGCCATCGAACGGGAAGGGGAGACACTCGTCCCCGACGGCGCGACCAAGATCGTCGCCGGTGACCACATCTATGTCGCGGCCACCGAGGCGGAGATCCCGCGGGCGCTCGAGCTGCTCGGCTACGAGGCCGCACCGATGCGGCGCGTGATGATCACGGGCGGGAGCATCGAGGCGTTCTACGTGGCGCAGCTGCTCAACCAGCACCGCGTGCAAGTCACCATGCTGGTGGCGGAGCGGCAGCGGGCGCAGGAACTGGCCGAGAAGCTCGAGAAGGTCCTCGTGCTGCACGGCGACGCCACCGACGTCGAGCTGTTGGAGCTCGAAGGCGTGAGCGGCGCAGACGGGTTCGTGGCGTTGAGCGATGCCGACGAGACCAACATCCTGTCCTCGCTGGTTGCCAAGCACGCCGGGGTGAAGCGGGTGATCACGCTGGTCAACAAGAAGGACTACGTGCCGCTGGCGCGGCGCATCGGTCTCGATGCGGCGGTGAGTCCGCGTCTCTCCGCGGCGAACGCGATCCTGCGGTACGTGCGGCGGGGGACGGTGACGCGCGTGGCTACCTTCAAGGGGAGCGACGCCGAGGCGATCGCGTTCGAGGTCACCTCCGCCTCGCCGATCGCCGGCAAGCGTCTGGCGGAAGCCGGTTTCCCCAAGGGCTCCATCGTCGCTGCCGTCGTGCGGGGCACGGAGGTGACGGTGCCTCGGGGGAACGACCTGCTCCAAGCGGGTGACACGACCATCGTGTTCGTGCTCCCGGACGCGGTCGCGGACGTGACGGCGCTCTTTCCCTCGTGAACATCCGGGAAGTCCTTCACCTCGTCGGCGCGCTGCTCGTTTGGGTAGCCGTCGCCATGGTGCCGCCGACCGTAGTGGCGGTGTTCGACGGCCTCACGATTCCCTGGGCGCTCACCACGCTGAGTACGGCGCTCGTGGGAGGATTGCTCTGGTGGTTCACCCCCCGGGAGGTCTCCATCAACACCCGGGAGGGGATCGCCATCGTGGGTCTCGGGTGGCTCGTCGTCGTGGCCGCCGGCAGCATCCCCTTCATCGCCACGGGTGTGGCTCCCACCGTGGCTGGTGCCCTGTTCGAGTCGGTTTCCGGATTCACCACGACGGGCGCCACCATCTACGCCAGCATCGAGGACCTGCCGCGCAGCATTCTCTTGTGGCGCAGCACCAGCCACTGGCTGGGTGGCATGGGGATCATCGTGCTGGGCGTGGCGATTCTCCCGTTGTTGGGGATGGGCGGTGCCCAGCTGTTCCGCGCGGAGGCGCCAGGCATCTCCAGCGACCGACTGCGGCCGCGCATCGCCTCCACGGCGCGCTTGCTGTGGGGGGTGTACGCGCTGTTCACCGCCGTACTGGCGGTCATCTATCTCGTGCTTGGGATGTCGTTGTTCGACGCGGTGAACCACGCGATGAGCTGCCTCGCGACGGGTGGGTTCTCCACGCGCACGGCATCGCTGGGTGCCTTCGGCGGGTCCATCCAGTGGGTGACCGTGTTCTTCATGCTGGTGGCAGGCACCAACTTCACGCTGCACTACCGCTGGCTCACCGGCCGCTGGCTCATCTACTTCAAGGACTACGAGTGGCGCTGGTACGCGGCGATCGGGTTCCTCTCGGTCGTCCTGTGCTTCATCGCGCTTGGGCTGGCCAGCGGCGACTGGGACGCGTCGGTCCGCCCCGCCGCGTTCAACGTGACGGCCATCCTCACGACCACCGGCTTCGCCACCACCGACTTCGCCGTGTGGCCCGCGGTGTGTCAGGTCGTGTTGCTCGGCCTGATGTTCATGGGGGCGATGGGGGGATCGACGGGCGGCGGGTTCAAGGTCGTGCGGGCAGCGGTCGTGGCGAAGCACACCCTGGGAGAGATCAAGAAGATCCTGCACCCCCGAGCCGTGGTCGTCACCAAGATCGGCACGCGCGCGGTCCGCTCGGAGGTGCTCCACAACGTGCTGGCGTTCCTTGCCCTCTACGGGATGACACACGGGCTCGGGACGATCGTCATGGCCGCACTGGGCAACGACCTGGTGACCTCGTTCAGCGCCTCGCTCGCCGCCATGTCGAGCATCGGTCCGGGGCTCGGCGCGGTGGGACCCGGCTCCCATTACGGCGACCTCGGCTCCGCCGCCCACGTGGTGCTCGCCACCCTCATGCTGCTGGGACGACTGGAGTTCTACACCCTGTTGGTGTTGGTGATTCCGTCCACCTGGCAGAAGTGGGGAGGGCAAAGATAAGCCGGTGGTGCAGGGCGGCAAGGGTGGCTAGCTTACAGAGCCCCAGGTCCGGGGGACTCGTGCGCGCGAACCGCGTCAGGACCGTGCAGGTAGCAGCGCTAAGCGATGTCACGTGTCGCCTCGGGGTGCCTGGGG
>JBDGYO010000273.1:0-4890 GCA_039584015.1 Gemmatimonadota bacterium
GTCGGGCTGGCCTGCATCTCAGTGCCACCACTGTCAGCCGCATGCTGAAAGACCGGCTTCGTTGGCAGCCTCTCTCCAAAGCTCTGCGTCCCGGGCGGAGTATCCGTGCCAAGGAACCGGACCACATCTGGAACGTCGATCTAACCACCATTCCGACCACAATGGGTCTCTGGTGCTCGTGGCTGCCCTGGGCATTGCCCCAACGTTGGCCGTTCTGCTGGTGGCTTGCTGTGGCCGTCGATCACTTTTCGCGAAGAGTCACCGGGTTTGCGGTCTTCGCACAACAACCCACCTCCGCGGTTCTCAGAACCTTCCTCGGGCGTGCCATGCGCGCGACACGATCCTGTCCGCGTCATCTGATCACCGACCAGGGTGGGCAATTCACCGACGACGGCTTCCGGCGCTGGTGCCGACGCAGGGGCATCCATCAGCGATTCGGTGCGGTTGAGAAGTACGGTAGCCTGTCCGTCGTCGAACGACTTATCCGCACCATCAAGGCCGAGTGCACCCGCAAGCTGCTCATTCCCTATGACCGGACGACGCTGCGAGGAGAGCTGTCCCTTTTCGTGGACTGGTACAACGGCTATCGCCCGCACACTGCACTCGAGTCGCGAACTCCGGACGAGGTCTGCTTTGATCTCCGACCTGCCTGTCGTTCCCCTCGCGTCGAACCAAGACGGAGGTGGCCACGGGGCTCACCATGTGCCCGCCCGCCAGCGCCAGTCCGCGGACGACGCGGTCAAAGCCTCGACCTTCGCGTCACCTACCTGGCCGGGCGCAAGCACCTACCGATCGTTGAACTGAAGACAGCGGCCTAAGCGAGCTAGGTCGTCGCGCGATTTCAAACGCGACGACCGGAGTGCGTCTCAGCAGGGACGGAATCTTCCTCTGTGTCCATCACCTTATTCTGACCAATGATCGTTGAGAAAAGGGTGTGGATATTCGCCTCCTCCGGATAGCCAAGTATCCATGTTCGATCAGCGCCTGGCTGATCGCCACTCGATCGATGGAAGTCTTTTCACCTCGTTGTACCTCAACACTCCACGGAAGTCCACGCTGATTGCATTCGAGCGCGTAGCGGCGGCGGTAAGTGCGCTGGAACTGCCGGCGCTCCCCCTCGCCGATGGGAACGCGCGGGGACCACAGCTCGGCCGGCGTCGGTCCCCAGCGCCCGTGTGGGCGGGCCGTCTCGTTGGCCTGCTGCACGGCCGCCTCGACGTCATCGCATGTCCAGTGGCCCGGCCGGCCATGGCGCACGGACTCGTAGTGCGCTCGCGTCTTGATGGAACCGATGCCGGCCTCGGCCGAGCCGTTGTACTTCGGCGTCCTCGGCGGCGACAGCAGCAACAGGACACCGTGCTGGGCCGCCCAGTCTTGTGTTTCTTCGGCAATGAACGCGCCGCCGTTGTCGGCCTTCAGCACCAGCGGCGCGCCGTGCCAGCGGACCAGGGCGTCGAGCAGGCGTCGCAGGCCCTCGCCGTCTTCCCCGAGGGTGGGCAGGGCGGCGAGCTGGTAGCTGCTGGGCAGGTCACGGATCAGCAGCAGGCGGGAGAAGTGCCCGTCGATGACCGTCGGCGGATGGGAGTGGTCAGCGGCCCAGACGGACCCGGCACGCTGCCAGCGCAGTTGATACAGCAACAACTTACGCCGACGGTACAGGGCATAGCGCCAGCGCCGCTGCAGCTCGAGCAGCTCACCGCGGGCCACGTTGGGGAAGTGACTCTGCAGCGTCGGCAGGCCGACGTGCGGGCCCAGCACGTGGAACAGCGCCAGGATCGCCTGGCGCTCGGCCCGCGCTGCGTGGCGTGGCGGTCGGCCCCGGGCGCGAAGATCGAGATGATTCTCCCGCCAGCGACTTTGCCAGCGTAGCAACGTGCGTTCCGACACACCGAGGTCGATGGCCTGCTCCGCCAGCGACTGGCCCCGCCGACGTCCCAGGCGGACACACGCCAGGGCTCGCCGGCGCACCCGGCACTCGGCCTGCCGGCGATACTTCTGGCCGGGCAGACCCCGGCGCGTGGGCTTCGCGATCTGCCTCCGCGCCTTCTTTCTCTCGCGCTTCACCGCCACGATCTCCGCCACCCGTTCCACATGACGCCGGCAACGACGGGCCGCTTGTCGCCTTGGCGGCGTTTCTTCCGTCGCCGGGCGTTTTTTTTAGCCGCCCGCTTGAGCAACTGCGGAGCCGTCAACGCGATCTCCGCCCGGACCTGCTCGACGACCACCTCATGCTCCAGCTCACGCACCTGGGCTGTCAGCTGCGCCTCACGCTCGGGATCGGTCTTGACATCCTGCGCGGGCCGCCCCGGCGGGCCGGGCAGCAGCGCCGCCAGCGCTCCTTCCAGGGCCTGGTGCCGGAGTTGCAGCAGGCGGGTCTCGCTGATCCCCAGTTCCCGGCAGGCCTCCGCCACCGACAGCTCGCCGGTCAGCGTGGTCAGGATCACCCGCAAGCGCTGCTTGCTCTCCGCAGGACCTTCCAGACGGTCCACGTGCTTCAGCCCGTCGGGGGGACGTCCGGCTGGCATCGTTCCGCCTCCCGCGGCGTCTCCCGAGGCGCATCGCCGGACGCCGTGGACCGCAGCCGCGCGATGGCCTGCGCCGCCCGACGCACCGTCCGGCGACGCCGCCTGACCTTGGACTTGGATGACGAGGTCCCCAGCTTACTCCTCTTCTCCGGGGCGCGCCCGGGCTTGAGGCCCAGCGTCCGTTGCGACACCCGCAGGAGCGCCTGGGTCCGGGCCACCTCGCGAGCCAGACGCGCGACCTCCTGCCGCGACTCCCGCAGGGCCACCTCCGGACTCTGTTGCTTGCCTTTGGGCCGCGGCTCCAGGGACCTCACCAGGCCCTGGATCGCTCGGACCTCCAGCACGTAATAGCGGCTCAGCGACACCCCCAGGGCCTGACTGGCCTCGCCGGTGTCCCGGACGCCGCTCAACACCTCGAGGATCACCGCCGCGGTCCGCGTGGCCAACGGGCTGCCGGTCGGCGGCGACGTGCGCGATGGGTAACGGCGTGCCCGCCGCTTGCGGACCGGTGTCTTCTCAGCAGAAGGGGGGGCCGTGGCACTCATCGGTCCTCTCCCGCCGCCGGTGATGGCGTCACCTCTGCTGTGCCGCTTTCTTCCTCACTGGCGGTGTCGTCCGGTTCCTCATCGGGCTGGCCAGGCGGGCTCGCCAGGCTCGGTGGTGGGAGCTCAGCCGGCTCACCGGGATGCGCCCGGCTCCCCGTCGCCTCCAGGTCCACCTCTTCACGACCACCGCCTTCCCGGGTCAGGATCACCTTGCCGTCCTCCCCATGCAGTGCGATCCCCTCATCTCCCACCCGGCCGGTCAAGTAGAACGTCTTGCGCGGCACCCCGTCCCGGGCCAGTTGGGCAGCATTGCGGGCCACACGCTCCTCGAGGGTCTTCCTGACCTCCGGGGCCGCCGAGAAGAAGCGATCCGCCGGCACATGGCTCTCGATCCCCTGATGCGGACGCTGGAAGTTGTAGTAATCGATGAAGTGGCCCACCCGCGTGCGGGCGTCCTCCAGCGAGCGGAACACCGCCGTCTCCAGGCACTCCCGCCACAGCGTCCCCCAGAAGCGCTCGGTCTTGCCCAGCGTCTGGGGCCGCCGGGGACGAGCCAGCAGGTGCTTCACCCCGCGCCTCTCCAGGAGCTTGGTGAAAGCGCTCTTGCCGCGCCACGAGGCGTACTGCGGGCCGTTGTCGGTGAGCACCTCCACCGGTGGCCCGAAGTTGGCCACCGCCGCCTCGAACGCCTCCCGCACCAGCGCGCCCGAGCCGGAGGCGTGGAGCCCGTAGCCCACCACGAAGCGGCTGTGGTCATCCAGGTAGGCCACCAGGTAAGCCCGCCGCGGTGAAGGCTTGAGTACGAACGTGAACAGGTCCGACTGCCACAGCTCGTTGGGACGCGCTCGCTCGAAGCGCTTCACGGTCTCCTCACCCCGGGCCCGCGAGGGGGCACTCTCCACCTGGTAGCCATTCTCCTTCAGCACCCGCAGGGTCCACACCCCACTCCGGGTGCAGCTCCTTGAGCATCAGGATGGCCCGCTGGGTCGGCTCCGGCAGGCGGCTGCCCTGGGGGCGGCGCGGCCGTTGCTCGCTGAGACCCGCCGGGCCCAGGCGCGCGAAGCGCTGCTTCCAGCTGTACAGCGTCTGCGATGACAGGCCCACCAGGGGGCCGAACTCGACGCCCGGCAGACCGGAGCGCCGCCAGCTGTCCAGGATGAACAGCCGTTGCTGGGTGGTCAGGGCCGGGCGCTCGCCACGCAGGGCCGAACCCGCCGCGCGCCGGCGGGGTGGGGCTGAGGTGCGTTCGACACCCGGCTCGTGGTCGGTCTCGAGCGGCGGGCTGACGGGGGTGCCAGGGACACCACCCAGCTCATCACCCGCGTTCTTGCTGAACTCAGACATCTCTCCTCCCTTCTGCGACTTCCCGTCGCAGCCAGGAGGAGGCGAATTACCACACCCTTTTCCTGCCTAAAGGCGGACATCTTTTCGGTAAGGGGGACACTAAGTGTCTATGGAGTGCGTGTCTTACGGGTGGAGGGGACCGTTCGTCGAATCTCAGGAGCGGCAGAAATCGGTGATTTTGGCCCGATTCATGCCGCCAACGTGCCGGTATCCTGCCCCTATGGTGTCTGTCCCGACTCCAATCCTGCCCCCGCTACCACTCGTTACAGACGAAATCCCGGTTGCGGCAACGCCGTGGCCGGGAATTTTCATATCGGGACTTGGCCACGACGGGCGCGCGCCTCGAGAACTGCCGGCGATCTCAACGGACTTCGGGGTTTCGGGTAGTAGGCTCGGATCGTCAGTCGGCCTAGGCTGACCGTATCGGGTGCAACGACAAGCAGATTGCCGCGCCAGTGCTCCCAGGATCGAGCCAA
>JBDGYO010000274.1:0-4001 GCA_039584015.1 Gemmatimonadota bacterium
GGCTCTCGACCACCCTCCGAAAGGGCGGCTCATGCTGCACAGCGTACGGCCGGGATGGATCGAAGTCATTACCGGCGTGATGTTTAGCGGCAAGAGCGAGGAACTCATCCGGCGGGTGCGCCGCGCCGTAATTGCCCGAAAGCAGGTCCAGGTCTTCAAGTCCCACCTCGACGATCGGTACGGCGGCATCTACTCCGTGACCACCCACGACGGCATCTCGGTAGAGGCCCAGCCAGTGGACTCCTCGGCCGAGATCGTCCGGCTGATCCGCCCCGAATCGGAGGTCATCGCCATCGACGAAGCCCAGTTCCTCGACCCCGACATCGCCGACGTGTGCACCGACCTCGCGGGGCGGGGCGTGCGCGTCATCGTGGCCGGGACGGACTCCGACTTCCGGGGTGAGCCGTTCGGCCCGATGCCGCGGCTGCTCTGCATCGCGGAGGTGGTGGACAAGCTCCACGCTATCTGCATGAAGTGCGGCAATCCTGCGTGCCGCAACCAGCGACTCATCGACGGCCGTCCGGCACGGTACGACTCGCCCACCATCATGGTCGGTGGCAGCGAGGGGTACGAAGCGCGGTGCCGGCACTGCCACGAGGTGCCGCTCGTGGACGAGGATCAAACGGCGCTGCTGTAACAGCCATGCTTAACGTCGGCCTCACGGGGAACATCGGTGCCGGGAAGAGCACGGTCGCCCGGTGGCTACGCGAGTGGGGAGCCACGCTCATCGATGCCGACGAGCTCGTGCGGGAGGTACAGCTCCCTGGCTCGACCACACTGCGCGCGATCGCCCGGGAGTTCGGTGACGACATCCTGAAACCCGACGGCTCGCTCGATCGGGAGGTGCTGCGGACCAAGGCCATGCGCGACGCCCACGCGCTCAACGCCTTGAACGAGATCGTGCACCCTGCAGTGCAACAGCGGCGCGCCGAGCGGGCACTCCTCGCGGAGGAACACGGCGACTGCGTGCTGGTCAACGACATCCCCCTGCTCTTCGAAGTGCTCGATCCCGCCAGCTTCGACGTCGTCATCCTGGTGGACGCACCGGAGGCGCTGCGATGCGACCGCATCATGCGGGAGCGCGGCCTCACACCGGAGATCGCCGAGCGCATGATCGCCGCACAGCTGCCCGCAGAAGAGAAGCGCGCCGGTAGCGGCATCGTGCTCGACAACGCCGGGACGCTGGAGGAGCTCGAGGCAGCCACACGCGCCGCGTGGAGGGATATCCGCAAGCGTGCGGCCGCCGGGCTGACCACCCAACACGGATCCCTCCTGGCCATAGCCACCGACCAGCGCGAGGCGGTGCACGCGTTCGGGGGAACGCTCGCTCGCTACGCCGATGCCGGCGTGGAAACGTGGCTCGCGTGTGTGGGGGCCGGCGCGACGGCGACCGAGGTGGAGCCCCTCGGCCTCAGCGGCACCCTCGTGTTGGCGAGCGCGGCAGGTGCTGGCGACCCGGAATCCCTCGTGGGCGCACTGACACGGGTCATCCACGAACGGTCCCCCGGCGTGACGATCGCACCCGGACCAACCGGAGAGCGCGGGCTGGGACTCTGCGAGATGGCGCGCCGTGCGTGGGACCAGGCGGACGCACCGGGAATGCTGTTCTGCACGGCGCGCACACAGACCGGCACCGCGACGGACGCGCGCCTCGACGTTCGCCCGTGGCGCGACGTGCGAGCCGCCGCGCTGACCGTCCTCGGCGAAGCCGATCGGGCCACGGCGTCGGAGGCCCCGGAACGCGAGGCATTTGCTGCCGCCACACCGGCGAAACGGGTCCTCGTAGACCTGTTTCAGGCGGTCGATTGAGGCAGTTGACATGCCGAGGACGGTCGGATAACCTACGCCTCGCCACTCCTATCCAATGGCGGAACTCTCATGTCCGACGTTCCCGAAGACCTGCATTACAGCGAAGAACACGAATACGTGAAGCCGGGTGACGACGACGCCACGTTCCTGGTCGGCATCACCGATTACGCCCAGGGCGAGCTCGGTGACGTGGTGTATGTGGAGCTGCCGGAAGTCGGCGCCACGTTCGGCCAGATGGACGAGTTTGGCACGATCGAGGCGGTCAAGGCCGTCTCCCAGTTGTTCAGTCCGGTTGCCGGCGAGATCGTGGAGATCAACCAGGCCATCGAGGGCGACCCCGCCTTGGTGAACCGCGACCCCTATGGTGAGGGCTGGATGATCAAGATCCGCATGGACAACCCGGGGGAAGTGAGCCGACTCCTCTCGGCGGCCGATTACAAGCAGCACATTGGAGAGTAGCCGGGACGGGGACCCGGCAGCGCGACTCGTTCAACGACACGCCCTGGGATCCCCCGGGGCGTTTGCACACATAGGGTTGTGACGCGATGACGAACTTCAAGACGCTCGACACGAACCCGGACCATTTCGTCCGGCGCCATATCGGCCCCCGTCCTCACGACGTGGAAACCATGCTGGAAACGGTGGGCTGTGATTCCCTGGACGCCCTGGTGGATGCCGCGGTCCCGGAGGACATTCGCCTGGGCCGCGCGCTCGACCTGCCGGGCGGCGTGAGCGAGCACGAGGTGCTGCAGGCGCTGCGCGCGCTGGCCTCGAAGAACGAGGTGTACCGCTCCTACATCGGCATGGGCTACGCCGACTGCGTGGTACCCTCCGTGATTCAGCGCAACATCCTCGAGAACCCCGGCTGGTACACGGCCTACACGCCGTACCAGGCCGAGATCTCGCAGGGGCGGCTCGAGGCGCTGCTCAACTACCAGACGATGATCAATGACCTCACCGGCCTGGAGATCGCCAACTCCTCGCTGCTGGACGAGGGAACGGCCGCCGCCGAGGCGATGACCATGTGTCTCGGCGTCACGAAAGGTGAGGGCACGCCGGTCTTCCTGGTGGACGAGGGGTGTCATCCCCAAACCATCGCGGTGGTGCAGACGCGGGCCGAAGCCCGCGGCATCGAGGTCGTGGTGGGCAACGCACACGAGTTCCGCTACGACGGGTACGTCATCGGCATCCTGCTCCAGTACCCGAGCACATTCGGTCACATCGACGACCACCGCGCGGTCGTCGAACGGGCTCACGAAGCCGGCGCGCTCGTGACGGTCGCCGCCGACCTTCTCGCGCTCTGCCTCCTCACGCCTCCGGGCGAGTGGGGCGCCGACATCGTGGTAGGCAACACGCAGCGATTCGGCGTGCCCCTGGGCTATGGCGGCCCGCACGCAGCGTACTTCGCCACCAAGGAGCAGTACAAGCGCAGCGCGCCCGGGCGCATCATCGGGATCAGCAAGGACCCGAAGGGACGTCGCGCGCTGCGCATGGCGCTGCAGACCCGCGAGCAGCACATCCGGCGCGAGAAGGCAACGAGCAACATCTGCACGGCCCAGGTTCTGCTGGCCGTGATGGCCGGCATGTACGGCGTCTATCACGGACCGGAGGGAATCCGGCGTATCGCCGAGCGCGTGCACCGGCACACCAGAGTGTTCGCGGAGGCGCTGCGGCAGCTCGGCCACACGGTGGTGCACGAGGCGTACTTCGATACGCTCACGGTGGAGCTGAAGCCGGCGCTGGTGAAGAAGGTGCACGCAGCGGCGAAGCAGCACGGCATCAACCTGCGGCCGATCTCCGACACGCGAGTCGGCGTCACACTCGACGAGGCAACGTCGCTCGAAGACGTCGCCGACCTCGTGCAGGTCTTCGGTCTCGGCAAGGCCGCCGTCGAGGTGGGCACGCTGCTCGACGCGGTGCAGCCGGTCATCCCCGACGCGTTCGTGCGGACGTCGCCCTACCTGACCCACCCGGTCTTCAGCCGCTACCACTCCGAGACGGAGATGATGCGGTACCTCAAGCGGCTCGAGGACCGCGACCTGGCGCTCAACTCGGCCATGATCCCGCTCGGATCCTGTACCATGAAGCTCAATGCCGCGACCGAGATGGCCGCGGTGAGCTGGCCCGAGTTCAATGGCCTGCACCCCTTCGCGCCGCGCGAGCAGGCCCAGGGGTACACCCAGATGTTCGAG
>JBDGYO010000275.1:0-3980 GCA_039584015.1 Gemmatimonadota bacterium
CAGGTAGCGCCGCGACCGTTCGATGCGTCGGATCTTGGTGAGCCCGCAGGCGTGGCAGATGGAGACCGCGTTGGTGGACCAGGCGGTGGTGAAGTTCATCCGCGGCCCGACCTCCAGCACCTGACCGTCGCCGTCCAGCCCGCTCTCCAGCCCGCTCTCCAGCCCGAACCCCTCAGGCTGGAAGGTCTCGCGCAGGAGCCAGGCCAGCGCCTCCAGCTCCGCACCACTCTGGCCGCCGGCTGCCTCGATGTTGAAGCAGA
Source organism: Gemmatimonadota bacterium (assembly GCA_039584015.1). GTDB lineage: Bacteria > Gemmatimonadota > Gemmatimonadetes > Gemmatimonadales > GWC2-71-9 > WVYX01. The sequence goes on from JBDGYO010000275.1 coordinate 261, forward strand.
ACTCGGTCTCGATGTCCTCGATGTCGGGGGAGATCCGCTGCCGGGCAGCCAGGAGGAGCGCGTTCGTACGCGCTGGTGAGAGCCCTGGGGCGCGGTAGAGGTGGAGGAGGGCCATGGATGCCTTGCCTCTATTGTAACTCGTGGGGCAAGCCCCCGAATGCCGCTACTTTCCCATCACCAACATCACCGCCACCTTCGCCACGATGGACCAGCTCCAGTCCTGGAACGGCTGCACCGACCCGATGCCAACCAGCATGGTGCGGGGAATGGGTGGGAAGACCGCCGTGGTGCTGACCAGAATGGGATACGGCGTGTAATTGGCGGGTTGGAGCCACAACACGCCCGCGCCCAGCGAGGTGAAGTGATGGCTGGTACGCCAGATGGGCCGCTCCGCCGCAGAGATGAATGTGGGCTCGATCTCGTCAAGTACCCACGACGTCGTAAGGTAGGGCCGGAAATCGTACACCAACGGTGGTGCGGTCACCAACAGCTCCACCACGGGATCCACGTTGTCCTTGGTGAACAGGGCACCCGCCCCGACCGTGACGAACTGCGCCTCACCCTCGGTGGGCACCGTGAGACAGAGGACGGCCACCAACAAGATCAGCCATCCGGTGCCGCGGAATCGCCTCCCGTCGTCCACTATCCCGTCCCGTTGCATGGTCGGCGCATAAGCTCCCGACTCGGGCGGGGAATCGCAAGGCCCCGCGCCAAAACGAAGCGCGCCGGCCTTTCGACCGGCGCGCAGCACCATCGGAGGAGGTATCCCGCCAGCTGGAGGCTATGCCCCCCACTCGCGATTCAGCAGGAGCGTGGGAGCGCTGCGGCCCACGGCGGGCCTCACGAGCGCTGCAGGGACGGTGCCAACCCGTCGTCCTCGCTCGTCCAGCAGACAGTAGTCCTTGCCAGCCGGCGTCGGCAGTGTGCGCGCGCGCCGCCTCACCCCGGTAGCGGCGGGGCACTTACCGGACACGAACACGGCATCATAGACAAGGCTGACTGCGGTCATCTCAACACTCCCACGCGTTCCTGCGTTTCTACATGGTTAGACTCTCCAGGTCCCGGAACCGTTGCAATTCGCACTTGAGAGCGCGGCGGCTCCCGGCCGGGTTCCCTGCGCGCCCGACTGGGCGGTCCGCGGGGTGGGGAGACCATCCCGGTTTCGTCTGGCGTAACGCATTGCTGGACAATATCTTGGCGCGACCCCGGCACATCCCCCACCTGCAGGAGGCCCCGATTCGTCCCACGCTCGTGATCCTGGCGGCCGGACTCTCGACCCGCTACGGCGGCCCCAAGCAGCTTGCCCCGGTGGGACCGAGCGGCGAGGCCCTGCTGGATTACGGGATCTACGATGCCCACCGCGCCGGGTTCGGGGATGTGGTGTTCGTGATCCGGACGGAGCAGGAGGAGCCCTTCCGCGAGCACGCCGAATGGCTCGTGGGCAGCACCGTGCCGGTGTGCCACGCGTTCCAATCCCTGGGAGAAGCGCCGAGCGACCGAGTCAAGCCGTGGGGCACGGCACACGCCGTGCTGGCGGCGGCGCCACACGTCCACGGTCCCTTCGCCGTCATGAATGCGGACGACTTCTACGGCGCCCGCTCCTTCGCCGCGCTGGCAGAGTTCCTGATGGGTCTCGGCGAGCGCAGCGCTCGCTCACTCGCCATGGTGGGATATCGGCTGCAGGACACCCTCTCCGAGAGTGGAGGCGTCTCACGCGGGATCTGCACCGCGGGCACTGACGGCCGGCTCCAGTCGGTGGCCGAGGTGCGCGAGATCCGCCGCGGCCCCGGCGGCATCACCGGCGAGAGCGTATCGGGCGAGTTGATGCACCTGACGGGCGACGAGATCGCGTCCATGAACCTGTGGGGATGCACCCCGGCCGTGTTTCCGCTACTGGAGAGCCGCTTCGCTCGCTTTCTCGAGACGGCTGCGGTGGACCCGGCAGCCGAGTTCCTGCTCGCGGGGGTCGTGAGCGACGAGCTCGCCGGAGACGCCATTGCAGTAGACGTACTCCCATCGCCGGATCGTTGGTTCGGCATGACGTTCCCCGAGGACCGCGGCCGGGTAGCGGCGCGGCTCGCCGAGCTTGTCTCGCAGGGCCTTTACCCCGATAATCTCTCGGCCTGGTTCCGCACGCACGGAGAGACGAACTAGCGTATGCAGCTCACGAGTCTCGACTGGATGGTCATCGCCCTCTACGGGGTGGTCGCGGTAGGCGTCGGACTCATCTTCGCCCGGCGTGCCGGCTCCGGCACGACCGAGTTCTTCCTCTCCGGCCGCAAGCTGCCCTGGTGGCTCCTGGGCACCTCGATGGTGGCCACCACCTTCTCCACCGACACGCCCAACCTGGTGACCGACTTGGTGCGCAACGGCGGCGTGGCGCAGAACTGGCTGTGGTGGGCGTTCGTGATCACCGGCATGTGCACGGTGTTCTTCTACGCCAAGCTGTGGCGCCGCTCCGGCGTGTTCACCGACATGGGGTTCTACGAGTTGCGCTACTCGGGCCGGCCGGCCGCGTTCCTGCGTGGCTTCCGCGCCGTGTACCTCGGCGTGGTCTTCAACGTGCTGATCATGGCCACGGTCTCGCTCGCGGCCATCAAGATCGGCGGGGTGCTGCTGGGCGTGGACAAATACACGACCGTGATCGTGGCCGGGGCGGTCACGGTGCTCTACTCCGCCACGTCGGGGCTGTGGGGTGTCGTGGTCACAGACCTGCTCCTGTTCGCCATTGCCATGATCGGGTCTCTGGCGGCCGCGTTCTACGCGCTACAGCAGCCGGAGGTCGGCGGCCTCACGGGACTCGTGTCCAACCCCGCGCTGGCCGACAAGCTCGCACTGCTACCGGACTTCAGCGACTGGCGGGCCGCCCTGCCGATCCTCGTGATCCCGATCGCGGTGCAGTGGTGGAGCACCTGGTACCCGGGCTCCGAGCCGGGAGGGGGCGGCTACGTCGCCCAGCGCATGCTCGCGGCGCGGGACGAGAACCAATCGATGCTCTCCACCCTCTGGTTCAACGTCGCGCATTACGCGATCAGGCCCTGGCCGTGGATCATCGTGGCCCTCGCCTCGCTGGCGGTGTACCCGAGCCTCGATACGATCGTGGCGCGGTTCCCCAACCTCGACCCGTCGATCGTGCGTCACGATCTCGCCTACCCGGCAATGTTGGTGTTCCTGCCGCACGGCCTCCTCGGCCTGGTGGTGGCCTCCCTCGCCGCCGCGTACATGTCCACCATCAGCACCCACTTGAACTGGGGCGCGTCCTACATGGTGGACGACGTGTACCGCCGCTTCCTCGCGCCGCATCGCGACGAGCGCCACTACGTGCTGGTGGGGCGGCTCTCCACCGTGGGTCTCATCGTGCTGTCGGCCGTCGTGGCACTGTGGCTCGAGAACGCGATGCAAGCATTCCAAATCCTGTTGCAGATCGGCGCCGGGACTGGCCTCATCTTCCTGCTGCGTTGGTTCTGGTGGCGGGTGAACGCGTGGAGCGAGCTGTCGGGCATGGTGATCTCGTTCGTGGTGGCGATCTACTTCCAGTTCGTGCACGAGCCGTTGGGCTTTGCGCCGCTGCACCCCTCCCTGATGTTGGTGCTGGGGGTGGCGCTGACGACGGTAGGGTGGCTCACCGTGACACTGCTGACGCCACCGGACGATCGGGAGACTTTGCAGGCGTTCTACGACAGGATCCGCCCCTTCGGTCGTGGCTGGCGCGCGGCCGTC
>JBDGYO010000276.1:0-5870 GCA_039584015.1 Gemmatimonadota bacterium
CCGAACACGAGCAGCGGTTGCCGCTTGCTGCGGTCCAGGTTGCGCGGGACAAACACGTACGAGTAGAACCGGAACGGATTGCCGGCGCCCTGAGCCGTGGGATTCGGCTGATACCGCAGCGGCGGCCCGGTGAGGCGGACGATGTCGATCTCGGCGATGTCCCCCAGGCGGTTGAAGAACTGGACGTCGTCGATCTGGCGCTGGAGCACGTCCATCCGATGGCGCAGGCCCTCGTTCTGGCGCTCCAGCATGCGCTCGATGCGTGCGAGGCGGTCCTCCTCCTGACCGACGGCACTGGAGACCGCGGCCGCGGCCAGTATCGTGAGCAGAACTGATGTGCGTTTCATGCGACCCTCCGGTCGTGGGGTGTGCTGCGATCAGAAACTGTTCCGGAAGGTTTCATCGCAACGGGCGGAAGGTGAATTGGCGCTTCCTTATGCGACGAGCTTCGCGGCGGCGCTCGTAGCCCTCGTGTGAGGCCGTGCGGGCGACGGGGCCGGATGCTGCGTTGTGGAACCGAAGCCAAACGTCCCACCGGGCTGGGCCCGGTGGGACGATGGTGTGCTTCTCAGTGCTCTCGCATGCTAGGGCGCAACATACTGGCCCGCACACTCGGGAGCGTCCCTCACGTTCAGGTTCGTCTGACACTCGTCAAACGAGATGGGGAAGCAATACCCCCGCTTCGATATGGCCGGGTCCTTATCGTAAATGAGCCCGGCGTCCAGGTCTCCGTACAACCAGCCCACGGCCGGCATGAATCGCCGCGAGGGTGTGGCATGGTCCCAGCGGAAGGCGTCCCACCAGCGACGCCCCTCGAGCCAGAGCGTGTACATGCGCTCATCGTCGAGCACGAGCCACGCGTCGTTGGCCGTGGCGGGCAGAGTTATCGGGCCCAGGCCGTACTCCCCACGCACCTCGTCGATCCTGGCCTTGAAGTTGCCGAGGTCGCCGCCCTCGAGGAACGCTTCTGCCTCGATCAGGCGCATCTCCTCACCCGAGATCACCCGGATGTTGGTTCCGACCGTCGGGTACTTGTTCTGCTGCCAGTGGAATGTGGTCCCGTCGGCCCCCAACTGGGAGTTGCACTCCACCGGAATTGGAATCGCCGGTTCATCCTGGCACTTGATGTACGGTGCCCGCGGGTCCTGTGTTGGATCGTTGGCCCCGGCACGGCTGCCGTACACCGAGTACTCCGCGCGCCCCCAGCTCTCGTCCTGCAGGACGTTCTCCTCCCGCCCGGAGTTGTTGCTGAAGAACGCAACGTACGTGAAGTCGGTTGGCACAAGTGCCGACTCGGTCGTGGCATTGCTCCACTGCCCCAGCCCCGCATAGGCCTGTGCCTTCAGCCCGTGGGCCGCCGTGACCATTGTGTCGATGCCGGCCAGGGTGGCGTGGTAGATGGAGCTGTCGGCCCGCAACAGGGTACTGTCGAAGTGCGCACTCTTGGGCATGACTGCGCTGCCATCGATCACCGTATAGCACAGGTTCTCACCCGACACGCGGTGTGCCAATCCGGCGAGCAGGAATGCCCGGGCCACCAGCGGGCTCCCGTTGTACAAGCCCAATGTGTCTAGCTCCAGCATCCGGCGGATGCCGTCCTCGGCGACCCACCGAGCGCGGTGCAACGATCCCCATGGGAAGTTGTTGTCTTCCCGATTGACGACGCCGGTGCGCAGCAGCCCGGTGTTGAAATAGCTGCCGCTCCCCGTCACCTCGTCGCTCCCCCGCACCATGTTGAAAACGTTGTCGTCCAGCGCGGTGGAGAAATCGGCCGACATCCCTGTCACCAGCGAACCCAGCGTTCTGATGTCGTCCAGGTCTGAATCGAGAATTGCGCCCGGGTTCTTCACCTCGCAGCCCGCCAGCAGCAGCGCTGCGAAAGCAGGGGCGAGGAGGCCGGCGCCGATTCTCTCGAGCATCTTCGTCGAAATCATGGCTATTCTCCTCATCCCTTAGAATTCGAGCTTCAGGCTAATGATGAACGACCGGTAAGGCAACGACCGGTAAGGCGGTAACTGGTAGTACTCCTGCCGGAACATGACCAAGCCGTCCGACGTGCCCAGCTCCGTCCTGCTGCCGTCCTCCGACGCCTCAGGATCGGCGCCGGGGAAATCGGTGATCGTAAGCAGGTTCCTTCCCTGGACCAGCAGCGTGATGGCACGCGTGCCCGGGATGAACGTCGGCAGGAAGAAGGCTGCCGAGACCGTGCGCAGCTTGAAGAAATCCGCCGGCTCGCCCCACATCCCATAGGTCGTGTAGCCCCTAACGCACTTGGCCGACTCCCAGGCGTTCAGCACGTCCGTCCCGGTGCCGCCGGCGTCTTCCTCGGCGTCGTACCGGGCCACGATCTCCCGGCACTCCGGCCACACCCAGCGGCGCGCGTTCTGGTACGAGGTTCCGGCGTACAGGAAGTGCCCGAGCTGGGCCTCGCCCACCGCGTCGAGCGTCAACAGACGCCCGAACCGGAACGAGGTCGTGAAGCCCCAGGTGTTCCTCGGATACGTCGGCCCGATGTAGCGGGTCTCCATGACCGGGAGCGTTCCCAGCGGGGTGAAGCCGGGCGCCGAGTCGTTCGTGACGACGCTCTGCCACAGCCCCGGCACGGGGCACTCGGGGTTGGCCCGGTAGGTCTCCTGGTCCAGGATCTCACTAGACGGGTTCCCCTCGCCATCGGTGCAGGGACGAATCTCCTGCCGCCAGGGGAGAGAAAGCGCCTCGAGACCACCCAGGTCGATTGCCTTGCTGTCGTTGTTGCCGTACCTGATGCCCAGATCCCAGTCGAACTTGTTGCTCCGGATCACTCCCACGTTGAGGGAGGTCTCGAAGCCCTTGTTTTCCAGCGTGCCCGTGTTCACGAGCTGGGTCCCGATGAACCCGGTGGACGGGATCTGCTGCACCGGGACCAGTGCGTCGTAGGTGCGCTGGTTGAACCAGGTGAACTCGAACCCGACCCGGCCGGCGAACATCGAGCCGTCGAAGCCGAGCTCGAACTCCCGGCTCCTTTCCGGACCGAGGCTGTCGTTCCCCAGGGTGCTGGGGGTCACCGCCGGACGCGCCTCGTCGCCGGCAACCGGCTCCCAGGTGCGCACCGCGTCGAACACGCCGGGGGCACGGCCCGACTCACCCCAGGCGGCCCGCAGCTTGAGGCCCTCCCACCAACCTGGGAACCAACCGGCGTCGGAGAGCGTGTAAGCGGCGGACAGCTTGGGATAGGCCGCCATGCCGTAGTCCTCACCGAAGGTGCTGAATCCGTCGAACCGGATTCCGGCGGTGAGGAACAGGCGGTCCTGGAACCCGAGCTCTTCCTGGAAGAAGAACCCGCCATTGGTCTGCCTGAAGCGGTTCTCCTCGGCCGACGTGATGGCGGCATTGTCCACCAGCTTGTCGCCCGGTCCTGCGAAGTCGTCGCCGTAGCCGCTCAGGCCGTAGAGGCTCTCCTCGTACAGCTGCGCACCGAAGGAGAACCGGTTCTGGAAGCTGTTGCTGATTCTGGTCTGCCAGCTCCCCGCGTAATCCAGCGTGAGCGTGCGGGCCTGGTACTGATCGTCCTCGCGGCTCCCCAATGCGACCCGCCAGAACCCGAAGTCCCGCTGCTCGGTGTAGTCGGACTCGGCGTAGTCGAGCCCGAGGTTGAGCCGGTGCGTCATGCCCGGGATGGGATCCCACGTGAACCCCAGGCCACTGGTGAAGTGGTTGGAGGTCTGCCACAGCTTCATTTCCAGCGCAACGGAATCCTGGTGTCCCGGGGTGTAGTCGTTCTCGCCGCGCCACACGTTGAGCGTGAAGCCCTCGGCGTTGTTGCCGTCCGGGATCCAGCGGATCCTGCGCCGGGCATACATGTTGTTGAACGTGATCGTGAACGTGCGGCTCGGTGCGAATCCGAAGTTCCCGCGGATGGCGTAGTCCTCGCTGAACTGAGGGCTCACGGTGCCTTCCTCGCGCGCGAACCGTCCGGACACGAAGTAGTTGAGCTCCGGGCCACCACCCCGCACCCCCAGGTTGTAGCGCTGCACCCAGCCATTGCTGTCCCACTTGCCGCTCGAGGGGCAGCTCGAGTCGGCCGGGAACATCGGGTCACCCGTCGCGAACGGTCCCGAGCCGGTGCCCGTGAAGTTGCAGTTCATCCCGAGCCCGGTGGGGTTGATGTCCTTGGACGGGCCCACGTGCGGCAGCGTGTTGAGCCCCTGGTCCATGACGAACGACCAGCGGGGCCGTCCCGTGGAGCCACGCTTGGTGAAGATCTGGATCACCCCGGCCGACGCCTGCGTTCCGTACAGCGTCGTGGCCGCCGCGCCCTTGATGATCTCCACCCGGTCGATGTCCTCCGGGTTGATGTCGTTGAGCGGGGAGGGCGCCTGGTTGGTCTCCGGATCGCCCTGATAGGACAGGTTGGAGATGCGTACGCCGTCCACGTAGATGAGGGGGATGTTCCCCATGGAGATGGAGTTGATCCCGCGGAGCCGGATCATCTTCCCAACCCCGACCATACCGGAGTTGTCCATCACCATCGCGCTGCTCGACGTTCCCTGCAGCACGTCGCCCACAGTTGGCGTCGGCAGGTTCTCGAAGTCCCTGCTGCTGACCTGAGCTATGGTGTTGCCGATCTCGCGCCGGCTGACCTCGCCCGCCTGGCCCGTAACGACCATGGCATCCAGGGAGATCACCGCCCGGTTGAGCGCGAAGTCCACCGTCGTCGTCAGGCCGGCGCCCACGTTCACTTCGGCCGTCATGGTCGAGTAGCCGATGACGGCCGCACGGACGTAGTGCGTGCCGACCGGGACGTCGACCAGGTTGTACAGGCCGTCGGAGCGTGACCGCGCACTGATGTTGCTGCCCACCACCACGACCTGCACTTGCTCGATGGGCTCATTGGTCGTGGCGTCGACCACGCGGCCGGAGATCTCGCCGGTCTGGGCGTGGGCCGGCACGGTAAACACCACCCATGCCACCAACGCCAGGCCGGCGGCCACAAGCCGCGCTGCGAGGTGGGTTGGCCCTGCCCTCCCGAGGCCGAACCGTCCAACGCTCCATCTACTCATCAGGTACCTCCTCTCAAGGAGTGGCCCTCGGCGCCAGGGATGGGTCCTGAGCGCCCGTAACTACGGCACGCACCGCGCCTTGACGTCGTCGATGATGTTGGAGGCTGCGGATCCGTGCTTGGTGTATACGCGTATGAGTCCGTTCGCGGCGTCGGTGCCGTACATCGTGGTGGCCGACGAGCCGCGGAAGATCTCGATGAGGAGCACGTCGAGCGGGTTGATCTGGTCGAGCAGGCTGATGGTCTGAGCGTCCCCGCCGACCGCGTCGGAGATCTTCACGCCGTCGATGAACAGGAGCGGGGCCATGCCACGCAGGCTGCTCGGGCCTCGCAGGGCGATCGAGCTACCGGCGCCCGCCTGCCCGCTCGACTCGAACAGCTTGAATCCCGTCACCTGCCCGCGCAGGGCGTGGCTGACGCTCGGGTAGGTCTCGATCTGTTCGGAAGTGAGGATCTGACAGCCGACGGCGGAGGTGCCGGGGCGCTCGGGCGTTTCTTCCTGCGCCCAGGCCGGTGTCGTGCAGCAGACGAGCGCAACGATGCCTGCGGTGCATATACCCAACCTCCGCACCACTGGCAGCGCGCGACCGCCGCTGCACCCTGATGGACCCGTCCGCCCTGTCATCTTGCCGAACTCCCCGGAACCCTGGGAGGGGGACTCCAAGAGGAACGCGGAGCCGGCGTCGGTGAGACGCCGATCCGCCTCAGCCGGAAGGGTTCACCGGGATTCTTGAAGATTCGACAAAATTGGTCTTAAGAATCCCGGCGCCCTTCATGATTCTGCCTGTCGGGCGCTGTCTCCGCAAGGATGGGGGATTCCCCGATGTCCAGG
>JBDGYO010000277.1:0-3972 GCA_039584015.1 Gemmatimonadota bacterium
CACGTCCACCAGGTCCTGCACCTGCGACATCTTGACCGAGAGAATGATGCGGTCGTGCGCGAGCCCTGTCTCCTCGGCGAACGCCGCCGAGCGCATCGCGCTCTCGACCATCGCGTTGAGCGTCACCTCTCGCGCGTCGAGCGGCTCGGCCTGCTTCGCGTTCGCGTCCATGAGCTCGGTGAGCAGGTTCTGGTCGAGCGAGCCCCAGTTCACCCCGATCCGCACCGGCTTGTCGTGGGCAAGCGCCACCTCCAGGATCGTCTTGAAGTGCTCGTCGCGCCGCTTGGCGCCCACGTTGCCTGGGTTGATGCGGTACTTGGCGAGCGCCGCGGCCATCTCGCCGTATTTGGGCAGCAGGAGGTGCCCGTTGTAATGGAAGTCGCCGATGATGGGAGCGGTCACGCCGCGGTCGGCGAGTCGCGCGACGATCTCGGGTACCGCCCGGGCCGCCGGCTCGTTGTTCACCGTCACGCGCACCAGCTCGCTGCCGGCGTGGGCCAGGGCCGCGACCTGCTCCACGGTCGCGTCCACGTCGGCCGTGTCGGTGTTGGTCATCGACTGGACCACGATGGGATGGCACGACCCCACGGGGACGTCGCCAATCCAGGCAGTGACCGTTGCGCGGCGGGTGACGGGAGGCATGGGGCGAGATTCGCCGGCGGTCACACCAGCAGGTGACACAGGAATGCCGTGGCCACCCCCAGATAGTTGCCCAGGGCGTACCCGATCAGCGCCAGCATGATGGACACCGGCACCAGCTCCTCGCGGTGGAACCCGGCGGCCACCGGGGCCGACGCCGCGCCGCCCACGGCGGCGACGCTGGAGACGGCCGCCATGCTCACGTCGATGCGGAACAGCCGCGCGCCGGCGACGATGAACACGAGGTGAATCGCGATACATATGAAGCCGGCGATGATGAACCACTGCGCACCGCCCAGGCTCCTGAGGTCCGCCTGTGCCCCCATCATGGTCATGTAGATGTAGACGAAGGTCATGGACAGCGGCTCGGTACCCGGCACGTCCTTGAGCTTGGTGGCCGAGAGGCCGATGCCGATGGTCGTCACGAGCAGAATCGCCCAGGTCCGCTGCGTGAAGACCGGCTCGAGGACCGGGAACACGTGCGACAGTGCCGTGGCCGCCGCCAGCGCCACGAAGCCCCACCCCAGCAGGGTCAGCGCATCGCGGAAGTGCACCTCGTGGGTCTTCTTCTCGACCTGTTGGGCCGCAGCGGAAAAGCGCGCCTCGGCCTCATCGGGCACCCTGGTGAACCGATTGAACGACGCGGCCCAGCGCTTGCAGGAGAGAATCAGCGGGAAGTAGAAGATGTACACCAGGTTGTCCACCAACACGACCATCCCCACCATCTCGCCCGGTGTGTCGAGGGAGTCGGCCACGGCCGCCAGGTTGCCCGTGCCGCCGATCCAGCTCCCCGCCAGCGCCCCGTAGCCCATCCAGGTGCCCTCGGGGAGCCCGCTGCGGAACATGAAGAAGGAGAGGACGGCGCCGGCTACGATGCCGAACGCCCCCAGCACCATCACGGCCGCGCCGCGCCACGCCACCCGCATCGCCTGGCGGATGTTGATGTCCAGCAGCATGAGCACGATGAACAGCGGCACCGCGAAGGAGCGGAACGTGGTGTAGATCTCGCTGGAGCGCGGGATGACGCCCAGGTTGGACAGGAAGATGGGCGTGATGAAGATCCAGATGATGGCCGGCATGACGTCGAAGATCTTCCAGCGGGACTTCCGCTCCAGCCACAGGAAGAAGACCGGGACCATGATGATCACGGTCATCACGCCAAAGAGGTCGTTGAACAGGGGCTGCGATTCCATCTGGATCGCCTCTCCGTGTGCATGACAAAGGCGCCACGGGACCGTCCCGCGGCGCCGTCTCGCGGTCTACGTCGCTGGCGCCTCTAGGGAGACCGCACCACTCCTAACACAGGTGGTCCCAGTCGACCGCGAACTCGCCCCCGCACTCGGGGCAGACGGCGGTGTCGGTCCCCTCCTCGAGGCCCACGCGCCCGTGGCAGCCGGGGCAGACACCGTAGACGAGGCCGTAGCGGGACTCGCTGGCCCGCTGCGACCCCCGATCCGCGGCGTCCCACGCGACCACACTCCAGCGGCCGGGAGCGTCATCCGTCAGCTCGACCAGAATCCTGGATACCGGGACGTTCTTCTTGTTGACGTCCACGATCACCAGGTCGTGCTTCTTGTCGTTCACGACGGGGTACCATGCACCCCGCCGCAAGCCATGAGCTCCGTTCTGCTTGACCCGCGCCCACTTCTTCGCCGTCATGGCTCCGACCTCCACCGCTAGCGCGACAGGCCCCACACGACAGCCAGGGGAATCACCACGTACAGCACGAGGTCCCGGACCAGGTAGAACGCCACGATCAACACGACCAGCGCCCACCCCCGCTTGCGCAGGAGCCCCTTCCAGCCGAGCTCGCGGCGCTCCCGCCGCAGCGTTCCCACGAATCCTTTGACGCGCTTAACCATCTATCCGGTCCTCTCGGTCCCTCTGCTTCGACCAAAATACCAACTGGAACCCCATCACGAAACGGGGCGCGTTCTCACGCGCCCCGCTCGTTGCCGCCCGGCCGGATCTCGCTCAGTCTCACCCGCACTCGCTGTAGCCGCACACGTGGCACTTGACGCACCCCTCGGCGAACTCGAGCTGCGAGCCGCAGTCGGGGCACGCGCCGGCGAATTGCTCCGGCTCCACGTGCTGGAACTCGAACATCGCGCCCTCGGGCCCCGCCACGGGACCGCGCTGGGCCGGCGTTGCGACGTCGGTGTCGCTCGCCGCGGCCTCGAGCAGGTCCTGCTGCAGCCCCTGCTTCTCCTGCATCCAGCGCTCGACGGCGATGCCGACGGCGTCGGGCACCGAGAGGACCTTGTTGGGCCCGAGCCCGACCGCCCGATCGGAGGAGATCATACGCAGCTGCCGGTGGATCTCCCCAATCGGGATGCCGGAGCGCAGCGCCAGGGAGATGAGCCGCCCGATGGCCTCGACATCGGCCATGAGCGCGCCGCCGGCCTTGCCCAGGCTCATGAACATCTCGAAGGGCTGCCCCAGGTCGTCCTCCGTGATGGTGACGTAGAGCGTACCCAGGGGCGTCTCGATGCGCCGGGTCGTGCCCCTGAGGAGCTCGGGTCGCGACCGCTTGGCACGCCGCTGCAGGTTCTCGGACTCCACCTCGTGCAGCTTCTTCTTGGTGAGGCCCAGCTCCGCCTCGAGCTCCGCGATGGTGGACTTGAGGTCGGCCACCTGCCGCCGCAGCGTATCCGTCTGCTCGGCCATGGCCGGATCGCCCGTCCCCACCTCTGCCTCCACCTTCTTGGCCGTCTTCCCGGTGGAGAGCACCTGTCCTTCGCGGGAGCCGTCCCGGTACACCGTCACGCCCTTGCAGCCGAACGCATACGCCTGCTCGTAGATGTGCCGCACGTCGTCTTCCGTGGCGTGCCGCGGGAAGTTGCACGTCTTGCTGATGGCGCTGTCGGTGTGCTCCTGGAACGCCGCCTGCATCCGGATGTGCCATTCCGGGGTCACATCGTGCGCGGTCACGAACACGCGGCGCCACTGCTCCGGTACCTCTGGGAAGTCGATGTGGCCCTCTTCGGCGATCCGCTTGACCAGCTCCTCGGAGTACCAGCCCTCACGCTTCGCCACGGCGACGAAGTCCTCGTTCACGTCGGGCATGAGGACGCCGGCCTGGTTGCGCATGAACGCCACGGCGAAGAGCGGCTCGATCCCCGACGAGCTGCCGGCGATGATCGAGATCGTCCCGGTCGGCGCCACCGTCGTGAGATTGCAGTTGCGCAGCCGCCGCATCGGCCGGATGCGCTTGCCCTCGGCGTTGCGGGCGCACGTCTCGTCGGGCCCCCAGATGCTCTCCTCCCACTCGGGGAAGACGCCCCGCTCCTCGGCCAGCCGCTCGCTCTCGACCTTGGACTCCTCATCCACGAA
>JBDGYO010000021.1:0-15371 GCA_039584015.1 Gemmatimonadota bacterium
GCCCCGTGCCATCAGCTCATGGACCACCGCCCCTGCCTGCGGGTCGCGGTACCACTCCTCACCGAACCGCTCCACGAAGCTCCGGGTCAGGACCGACTCGAACTGCCACGCCCGTAGGTAACGGGCCGAGTAGAAGCCGGGATCGACGTCGAGCAGACTGTCATCTTCCAGGTAGCGACAGCGGGTCGCTTCCGAGAGGAGTTCGGCGTACCGCGCGCTCAAACCGGCAAAATCGCTGCGGTGCAGCTCCAGCTCGTACACGAGCTTGGCCGCGTACCGCCGCACCATGAACAGCTCGCCGACCGCGAGCTCGAACGCGAGGCTGTGGGCATCACGCACATTCATGTCGCACGTGTGAGCGAGCCACGCGGGATCGATGGTCAGGTGATCCCACAGCATGGCATATCCCTCGGTGACCGAGTTGTCGCCCAGCCAGCGCGCGGCAAACGGGAGGTCGGGTGCCACCGACGCGAAGTGCATCGCGTGGCCCAGCTCGTGCCAGAAGGTGCGGTAGTCGTTGTGGCCGCCGCGCGGCCGCAGCACCAGGTAGACCTCCTCGGGCACGCGCACCGGCACGCAGAACGCGCGCGGCTGCTTCCCCTCCCGCTCCTCGGTATCGAATCGCACTCGGCCGCCTTGCGAGGCGTCGAGCCCCATCTCCCGCATCTGCCGGACGGCGGTCTCGATCAGGGCGTCGGCCGGGAATGCGGTGTCGAATTGGTCCGCGCGGAACAGCCGCACCGAGTCGGCCCTGGTGAGGTCCGCCACCGGTATGCCGAGCCGCCGCTTCACGAGCTGCGCGAGGCTCTCCTCGTACATGGCCGCGGTGCGCTCGAGGAAGACCCGGGCCTCCCGACACAACGCGTCCAGGTCGATCCCGGCGAGGGCGCCCACGGCCTCTACGTAATCACCCATCCCCAATGACCGTACCGCCTCGTGCTCTGCCAGGAAGCGCTCCCGCCGCAGGTTCCCCAGTCCCTTTGCCCCGGCGCTGGCGCGGGCCAGGTCGAGCGCATTGCGGAACGTCCGATCCGCGGAGTTGGACAGCTCGATGGGAACGCGCAGGTAGGGCAGGCTGGTGCCGTCCACCTCCACGGTGGCGTCCTGCTCCCACACGAGCTGGCGCTCCTCAAACGGGGCGACCAGACGCCCTATGCGAGTCTCGACCGCCCACTCCACGAGTGCGTCGGACCCGCTCGCCCGCGCGGCTTCGAGCGCCCCGTCGCTCACCAGCACGCTGTGTTCCTGGTAGATGGTCTGGAACTCGGGATCGCCCTTCATGCCGGCGCCGGTGAGATAGTACTCCCGCCCCAACTCCTGGAGCATCGCCTCACCCTTGGCCAGCAGGGTCTCGAGCTTCACGAGGTGAGCCGCTCCACCAGGTAGCCGGTCAGCTGGTCGGTGTGCACGCGCTCCTGCACCAGCGAGTCGCGGTCACGCACGGTGACCGTCTGGTCCTCGAGTGTCTGCCCGTCCACGGTGACCCCGAAGGGCGTGCCGGCCTCGTCCTGCCGCCGATAGCGCCGCCCGATCGAGCCGCCGTCGTCGTAGAACACCGGGAACCGACCCCTGAGATCGTCGCAGATACGGTGCGCCACCTCGGGCATCCCGTCCTTCTTGACCAGCGGGAAGACCCCGACCTTGATCGGCGCAATGGAGGGCTTCAGGCCCAGCACGACCCGCTGCTCCCCCTCCACCTCTTCCTCGCGGTAGGCGTCGACCAGCGTCACGAGGGCGAGGCGATCGGCGCCGAGCGACGTCTCGATGATGTAGGGGACGAAGCGATCCTTGGTGACCGTATCCACGTACTCGAGCTTCTTGCCCGAGTACTCCATGTGGCGCTTGAGGTCGAAGTCGGTGCGGTTGTGGATGCCCTCGAACTCCTGCCAGCCAAACGGGAATTCGTACTCGATGTCGAACGCCTTTTTGGCGTAGTGGGCCAGCTCGTCGGGAGCGTGCTCGTGGAACCGGAGCTTCTCTGGTGTGATCCCGACGCTGCGGTGCCACTCCATGCGGCGCGCCTTCCACTCTTCGAACCAGCGTTCATCCTCGTCCGGCTTGACGAAGAACTGCATCTCCATCTGCTCGAACTCGCGCGTCCGAAAGATGAAGTTCCCCGGCGTAATCTCGTTGCGGAACGCCTTGCCGATCTGGGCGATCCCGAAGGGCGGCTTCTGACGGGCCGCCTGCATCACGTTGAGGTAGTTGACGTAGATCCCCTGCGCCGTCTCCGGACGCAGATACACCACAGAGGCGGCGTCCTCCACCGGCCCCATGAACGTCCGGAACATCAGGTTGAACATGCGGGGCTCGGTGAGGTCACACTGGTCCGCTTCGCCCGGCTTCTTGCTCGGCTTCTGCGGGCACTGGCCCTGATCGAGCTGGTCGGCCCGGAAGCGCGCCTTGCAGGTGCGGCAGTCGACCAGGGGGTCGGTGAAACCCTCCACGTGGCCCGAGGCCTCCCACACCCGCGGATGCATCAGGATCGCGGCATCCAGCCCCTCGATGTCGTCGCGCTCATATACCATGGAGCGCCACCACTGCTCCTTGAGGTTCTTCTTGAGCTCAACACCGAGCGGGCCGTAATCCCACACGGAGCCCACCCCGCCGTAGATCTCGGAGGATTGGAAGATGAAGCCCCTGCGCTTGGCCAGGGACACGAGCTTGTCCATCAGTTGGGTATCAGCCATTGGCTGTAGAGGTCAGTGTGGAGAGAGGGGCCGAAGCGCGAAGTATAGACGGGGCTCAGGGCGCCATCAAGCGAAGCGCTCGGGCCACCGCCGCCCCCGTATGGCGCTCAAGGTCGGCCGCGGACCACACACCACCACCCGACTCCACCACGACCCCGTCGGGCGCACCCGCGACTTCGGGGGCCAGCAGCACCGCGGGCACCCCGGCTTCCTGCGCCTGCCGGATCACCTCGCCCGTCAGCTTCCCCTCCAACGAGGTGCGGTCGAAGGCCCCTTCGCCCGTCACGACCAGGGCAGCATCTTTGAGCGCGTCAGCGAACCCCACGGTCTCGAGCACCCACTTGGCACCCTCGTGTAACGAGCCGCCGCCGAAGTAGAGGAGCCCGAACCCCAACCCGCCCGCCGCGCCCGCGCCCGGGGCATCCGACAGGGTGCCCTTCCCTGTTGTGGCCGCCGCCGCCGCGAGCCGCTCGAGCCCCGAGTCCAGACGCTCGGCCTCCGCGGGCGAGGCCCCCTTCTGGGCGGCGTACATCCGGGACCCCCTCGGCCCGGTCAACGGGTTTCGCACGTCGCACAGTCCCACCAACTCGGCGCCGGGCCGGGTGCCCGGCTCGAGCACCGCCAGCTCCACCAGAGCACCACCGCCCTCCGCGAGCGCAGCCCCCGACGCCTCCCGGGGCACCCACCCCCACGCCCGTGCCATCCCGACACCACCGTCCATGGTCGCGCTGCCTCCAAGGCCTACGTAGACGCGCCGCGCTCCCGCCGTGGCCGCCTCTCGGATCAACAGCCCGACGCCTCGTGTGGTGGTGACCAGGGGATCCCGCTCACCGGGTTCGAGCAGGCTCAGGCCACAGGCGAGCCGCGACTCGACGACCGCCGTCGCGCCATCCAGCCAGCCGATCTCGGCCGAGATCGGACGCCCCAGGGGATCCTCGGTGGAGTGCGACGAACGGTGAGCGAGCCGCGGTCCCAGGGCATCCAGCAGGCCGTCCCCCCCGTCACTCCCTCCCAGAACCAGCGGCTCGCCTCCGGCGGCGCGGACTCCGGCGGCCAGCGCCGCCGCTACCTCCACCGTCGGCAGGGTCTCCTTGAACGCCTGGGCCACCACCACCACTGGCCGGCCCCCCCTGGGAGCGTCGTTCATGGCATGCGTCACAGAATGGGGGTGCGCACGTCACAGATTGCGACCGCGCGCCGTGTAAGATTATGGAAGTCAGTCACTTGTGCAATTCTCAGGAGCTTCTTAGCTTGCGCGGGAGTGCGGCGCCGTAGGCGCCTGGGAGGCCAATTATCGACACCGGCGGCAACGGCAGCACCGGCGCGGCCCGGGTAGCGGCGCCGCCCAAGGAGATCCATCTGCGGGATCTCTGGGCCGTCGTCGTTCGCCACTGGCGCCTGGTGGTGCTCCTCACCGTGCTGGTCTCGGGCGGCGCCTGGCTTTCCGGCCGCGGCGCGATCGCGCGGTACCAGTCGGGCCTCACCGTTCAGATCTCGTCTCCCAAACAGGTATTTGCCCGCTCTGACGACATCGACGTCGACGAGCTGGCGCTGCGCACTGACCCCATCCTGTCCGAAGCCCTGGTGCTCACGACACAAGCCCTGGCGCTGCGCGTGGCGCGGACCATCGAGCTGCAGCTCGAGGTCGTGGACCCCGATGTGTTCCGCGGTGCCGTGTTCAGCGAGGTCGCGGTGGACTCCGGTGCACTGCTGGGTGCCTACGAAGTGTTCCAGCGTGGACCCGCCGACGGATGGGAGTTGCGCTACCCCGACGGCACACTCCTCGCGTCCGGCCCGTACGGCCAGCGCGCGCAGGGACCCGGCTTCTCACTCCAGGTGCTGCCGCGGGATGACGACGAGCACACTGTGTCGTTTGCGATCGTGGACCCCGACCAGGCAGCCGCGTGGGTGCGGGCGGGGCTGGGGTACCGGGTTCGTGAGGGCACCAACGCGGTGGACATCTCGTTCACCGGCAGTGACCCCACCCTGGTGCCGCGCGTCCTGAACCAGGCCGCCCTGGAGCTGCGGGAGGACGGCGCCGAGCGGGCCCGCAACGCGGCGGCGCGCAGACGGGAGTACATCGCCGAGCAGCTGGAGCGTGCGGAGCAGGCCTCGCAGGCGAAACTCTCCGAGGTGCAGCAGTTCAAGGAGCGCCAGCGAATCACCGACCTCACCTCCGAGGAGCAGGCCATCGTCCGCGCCATCACGGACGCGGAGCAGGACAAGCAACGTCTGCAGGTGCGGCTCCGCACGCTGGATGGCGCGGTAAGTGCGACCGATACGTTCGGGATCGAGGAGCTGAACCGGCTTGCCGCCGTCGAGGGCACGGAAACCAACACCGTGCTCTCGTTCCAGATCAACCGCCTGCTGGAGCTGTACGACGAGCGCCGCAGCATCACGGCCGGCGCGATGGGCCTGCGCGCGGACAACCCCCAGGTCCAGGCCATCGACCAGCGCATCGCGGACTCCCACATCGGCCTGCACGCGGCGGTGGCCGCTGCCAAGCAGGCACTGCGCGACCGAGACCAGGCGATCGACGAGCGGATCGCGCAGCTGCGCGGCCGGCTCATGTCGTTCCCGGGGAAGGAGACCCGGATCGCCCAGCTGGAGCTGGAAAGCAGCATTCTGGAAGACACCTACCGCTACCTCCTGGGACAGTTCCAGCAGGCACGGATGCAGGAAATGACCATCGCGCCGTACGTCACGATTCTGGATGGCGCGTCTCCTGCCTTCCGCGTCGGGACGAACTTGCGGCAGAAGGTGATCCTCGGGTTCCTGGTCGGGCTGCTGCTCGGCTTGGGCGGCGCCTTCTTCCTGGAGTACCTCGACCAGACGATCAAGAATGCGGCCGACGTGGAGCGCGTGGTGGGCACGCCCGTGCTGGGACGCATCCCGCTGGAGGCCAGGCTCGCCTCCGCCTCCAATGGTCGCCGTCAGCGTGTGGTCATCCTGAGCCAGCTGAGCCCGGACGATCCCGCCGTGGAGGCGTTCCGCGCGCTGCGCACCAACGTCACGTTCGTGGGAGCGGACAGGCCGCTCCAGCTGATCGCAGTCACGAGCCCCGGTCCCGGTGAGGGCAAGTCGACCACGGCGGTGAACCTGGCGCTGATCCTGGCCCAGGGAGGCAGCAAGACGCTGCTGATCGACGGGGACCTGCGGCGCTCCCAGGTGCACCGGGCGTTTGGGCTGGTGCAGGAGCCGGGCCTGACTGACGTGCTCATCCAAGAGGCCGACCTTCGGGAGGCGGTGCGCCCCGGAATCGCCGAGAACCTCGACGTCCTTCCCGCCGGCAAATCCCCGCCGAATCCGGCTGAGCTGCTCGGGTCCGCGGCAATGCTCCAGATGGTCGCCGCTCTGCGCCGCGACTACGAGTACATCGTGATCGACACGCCGCCCTCGCTGCCCGTCACCGATGCGCAGGTCGTCGGCTCCGCCGCGGACGCCACGATCATTGTCATGCGCAGCGGGGAGACCGAGGAGACGGCAGCTCAGCGGGCAGTTGAGCAGCTGCGCCACGTCCGGGCCCGCGTGGCCGGGGCGGTGCTGAATGGCGTGACCGTGCGGCGCGACCGGTATTACAGTTACTACCGCACCGACAGGATCCTCCGCCGCCGGGACCGTCTGTCGCGTCGGTCGCTGCGCTCGCGCATCGTCAGCAGCCTGTAACCCCTTTTTTAACAACAAGTTAGACCTGCCAACGCCCGGCTGACGCCCGGCGCACAGATTCCTGTCGGGAGTCGAGGCCCCCCGCTTGGCCGGAACCGACTCCCAATGTCGGGCAGACCGAAGACGCCTCGCCCCGCACTCGGTTCTAGGGCGCACAGTGTGTGGCAGGCGGGCCCCCTAGGGTTTCGGCCCTAGGGGGTTTCTTCGTTTGTGGGATCTGGGTGTCTGCGGGGACGGGGCCCTACCTCCGCGAACTGCCGCGGCAGCTCGGCGCTCGACCGGGGTCCTACCTTCGCGAACTGGCACTCGCCAATCGGTCCCGGAGGACTACGGTCTGCCGATGAAGTAAGGCCAACCGTCGCTACTAGGGCTTCCTGCCGGCCAGTGCTCGCGAGGTTCGCTCCGGTAGGACCTCGGCCTCGCGCCACCCCATTCCGCGCTGGCGGTCGCTCCGGCAGGGCCCCGTACCCTTGGCTACCAGCCCCCGCTGACTCATGGGGTCCCTGGGCGTGTCCCACTGTGGCTCCAGACCAGGTTTACCGTGATCCGCTTCGGGGGATAAGAGTTAACGGGAAAAAGCACTTCACCCCCCGGTGTTTCTTCGGGGGTGATTTGCACGTCAGATCAAACGTTGGATCTGGTGACGGCTCTTCGATCTGGATGAGGAACCGTGGTGGGATACAAACAGAACCGCCCGGCGCGGGGCGACTCACGGGTCGCCTCACCCGGCGCTCTGTGGGCCTGGACAGCGTAACCGACTGCCGTAGAAGCAGTTACGATCGCGAGGCAGCGATTCAAGCACGTCGTTCTGAGGCTTCAGTAGGCCGTTGTGGAGCTTCAGTTGATCGTCTTGAAGGTTGGAATCGGCGTTTTGAAGCTTCGAAAGGGCGCTTTGAACATTCGATTCGTCGATTTCAACCTTCAGAACGTCGTGTTGAAGCTTTGAGACGTCGTCTTGAACCTTCCAAATGCCTGACTGCGGCCTCAACACAGCCTACTGGAGCCTCAGAACACCCTACTTTCCGCGCCCCATGCCGTTCGGTCCATCATCCAGCGTTCCCCCAACAAGGAGGATCCCATGGCACGATTCCCCATTCCGACCCGCGCACTAGACCATTGATAGCAAACGGGGCGCCGTCACCGTGTGCCAGTGCCAGGGGGGGTGGGGGGGGAAGAGAAGCGCCCGGCGCGGGGCCGGACGGGGTGTCGCTAGCGGATTGTCTCTTGAAGTCGGCTGCGCTGCCAGCGCCCGCGGACTCATGGGTCCCTAACCGCCGGGGCCGCGTTCGGGGAAGGTCGGGGTAGCGCGAAGCCGGGGTCCTACCGGAGCGAACCTCACGAGCACTGACCGGCAGGAAGCTCTAGTGGCAATGGTCGGCCTTACTTCCGCCCCAGGCAGGAGTTCTGCGGAGCCCATTGGGGAGTGCCCGTTCGCGGAGGTAGGACCCCAGTCGAGCGATGAGCCTACGGAACGTGAAGGATCTGGTCGCTCCTCGTCCCCACACTCACGTAGCGCACGGGCGTCTCCAGCAGAGCCTCGATGCGGTCCAGGTAGGCTCGCGCCTGCTTGGGAAGGTCCTCGGGTCGGCGAACCTCCCCGGTGGGCGTGCCCCACCCCTCGAGCTCCTCGTACACCGGCTCCAGCCGCTCCAAGCGCCCGGCATCGGCGGGGAAGTCGTCTAGCGGCTCGCCGTCCACCCGATACCCCACGCACACGGGGATCGTCGAGATCGTATCGAGCACATCCAGTTTGGTCACCGCGAGGTCCGTGAGACCATTGATGCGTGCGGCGTAGCGCGCGACGACCGCGTCGAACCACCCACAGCGGCGCGGGCGCCCTGTCGTGGCACCGAACTCGCCACCCAACGCGCGCAGCTTCTCGGAGTCGGCCTCGGCCGCCTCCGAGGGAAACGGGCCGTTGCCCACGCGCGTGGTGTAGGCCTTCAACACGCCCAGGACCGCGTCGATCGCGGTCGGGCCGATGCCGGTCCCCACGGTCGCCGCACCCGCCGTCGTGTTCGACGAGGTGACGAAGGGATAGGTCCCGTGGTCCACGTCGAGCAGCGCGCCCTGGGCACCCTCCAACAGCACGCGCTTCCCGCCGCGAACGGCGTCCAGCGCCACACGGCCTGTGTCTGCCGCCAGGGCGAGCACCCTGGGGCCGAGCCGCTCGAGCAGTGCCACCTGCTCATCGGCATCGATCCGCTCCTCTGCCCCGAGCGCTTCCAACAGCCGGTTGGCCCGTTCGACGCGCCCCCGCACCATGGTTTCCAGGGCAGCGGGGTCCCTGAGGTCAGCCACCCGCACGCCCCGGCGCCCGCACTTGTCCTCGTAGGCCGGCCCGATGCCCCGTCCAGTGGTGCCGATCCGCTGGCGGCGCTCACTCGCCCGCTCGACGGCCTTGTGGTGGGGCAGCACGAGGTGCGCACGGTCCGAGATGAACAGCCGTCCCTCGACCTCGATTCCGCGCTCTTCGAGTTCGGCGATCTCGTCCAGCAGGGTCTCGGGATCCACGACTACCCCGTTGCCCACCACACAGCGGACCGTGGGATGCAGGATTCCCGTGGGGATCTGGTGCAGGATGAACTCGTCCTCGCCCTTCACCACGGTGTGGCCGGCGTTCGCTCCACCCTGGTAGCGAATGACGAGGTCGGCGTGCTCCGAGAGCACGTCGACGACCTTGCCCTTGCCCTCATCCCCCCACTGCACTCCCACCACGACCACACACCGGCGATCAGGACCGAACATGATTGTAACTCTCCCGGACAAAAAAAAGGGCCCCGGGGCTCCCACCAGGGCATCCTCTGGCGCAAGCTATTCCGGGGTCGGCGGGCCGTCAACCGAGCACGAGCTCAACCGCCCGGGCAGCTGCCCTCCCGGCCTGCACCGCCGAGGCCACATCCACCCGCGCCGCCACGTCGCGCGGCGTGTGCACCACCCCCAGCGTCTGCCAGTCTCCGCGGCTCACGGTCACGCCGGGCATGCCCGCCTGCGCCAGCACCGCTCCGTCGACGAAGGTTCCGAAGGGCAGCGGCCGCACTACCGCCTCGTGCCCCTCGTCGCCCAGCGCTGCGGCCAGCGCGCGAGCGATGTCCCGGGCGGAGGCCGGCGACTCCGCCGCCCCGGCCGCGGGGGAATGCACTTGCAGCCGATACCGACCACGCGAGTCAACTCCGTCGAAGTTGATGAAGGCACCGGTCCGCGACGAGTGCGCCACCCACGCCCTCGCGCCCTCCATGCCGAACTCCTCGGCCCCCGTGAGGAGCACCCCCACGTCATCGCGGCGCGCCAGATGCTCGGCCGCCACCAGTGCGGCAACGATCCCCGTAGCGTTATCCACGGCCCCGGCCGAGCCGTTCCCGGGCACGCCGACCGAGAGGATCCCTCCCCCGACGAGTGCCGGGACAACGAACACCGTGGTCCACACGGGCAGTGGTCCAGGGACGCGGAGCGCCAGCAGCGCGAGCAATCCGGCGAGTCCGACGGCGGCACTCACGGCACCGATCACCCGCCCGCGCAGCGAGACGCGTTGCGACTTGGAGTCCAAGTGCGCCACCAACCAGAGGGCAGGATCGCCGCGGCGTCCCACCAAGCTCGTGGCCTCCACTTCCGCCGCCCGAATCGGGAGGTAGCCCTGCACCACACCGTGGGTCACGAGGGCTACCAGCCCGAGCACTCCCAAACCGATGAGGGGCACGGGCCAGCCGGGAATGGGAATCAGGAGCAGCGGGCTCAGCGCCAACGTAGCCCAACCCAAACCGGCGCCGGCGACGACCGAGGCCGCGACCCGGCGCGGCGCGGCCGCGAAGGGGAACGGTTCGACGTGGTAACCCAACTGCCGCAGCCGGTCGGACGCGGCCTGCTCGACAGCCCGCAGCGCCGGCGTTCCCGGCAGTCGGGGGACCGCGAGCACCTCGAACAGCCCCCCGACCCAGGATGGCACCATGTCAGTGCGCGGTCAGGTGAGCTTCCTGGAGCAGCCCGCCGAGGCGGTCCCGCTCGCGGGCGTCCAGATCGGTGAGGGGGGATCGCACCGGCCCACCGGTGAGGCCCACCAGGTCCATGGCGGCCTTCACTCCCGGCACCCCCCGCTTCCCGACGATCTCCTTGTGCAACGGGGCAACCGCTTCCTGCGCGGCACCGGCACCTGCCCGGTCGCCCGCCTCGAAGGCCGTCCCGATCGCCACCGTCGCCTCGGCGGCGAAACACGCCACTGCCGCGATGGCACCAGCCGCACCCATCTCCAGGGCGGCGTAGTACAGTGCACCCGCGCCCATGAACAGCGCCCACGCCGGTGCGACGTCGTGGTACATGGCGAAGTTCTTGAGATCGGCCGTGGAGTCCTTGATCCCCCAGATGTTCTCGTGCCCGGCCAAGGCCGCCGCGACCGCTTCGGTGATTGGGGTGTGGGTTAGCTTGGGGAAGTTGTACAGCAACACCGGCACCGGGCAGGCATCCGCCACGTGCCGGAAGTGGTCGATCAACCCCTGGGTCGTGAAGACCGGGGCGTAGTAGGCGGGTGTTCGCACGAGGACGGCGTCCGCTCCCTCGTCGGCCGCCGCGTGGCAGGCCGCCACCGTCGCCCGCGTCGATTCACGCCCCGTGCCCGCGATGAGCCAACGGTCCCCCGGCACCACGTCCCGGAGCCACGCCACCACCTGGCGCCACTCCTCCTCCGAGAGCAGCGATGCCTCACCCGTCGAGCCCGCGGCCACGAGTCCGTTCGTGCCCGCCTCGAGAATGACGCGGGCGTTCTCTCGCAGGCTCACCGGCGCGACCTCACCGGTCGTCGGATCGAACGGGGTCGTAATGGGAACCAGCAAGCCGTTGGGTCGGTCCTGTTTCATGAGTTGGCTTCCCTCTTCGTCTTCCTCATCCGCCGTCCAATCGGCGCTACGTTGCCTCCTCGAGCTTCCGATCGAAGGCCTCGACATCTACCACGGCGGCCCGAGCCGTCTCGAGAGTCACTTCCCCCGTGGACACCAGAGTGACCAGATGTTGGTCGAAGCTCTGCATTCCGTGCTCCTCGTAACCCTCCTCGATGAACTGCTTGAGCTCACCCACCCGTGTGCGATCCCGAATGAGCTCCCGAATGTCAGGTGTGCACGTCATGAACTCCACGGCCGCGACTCTGCCATCGCCGTCCGCCCGGGGCAGCAGCCGCTGGGAGACGATCGCCTGTAGCGAATCGGCGAGCCGCACCCGCACCACTTCTTGCTCGTCCGGCGGGAACAGTGCAACGAGGCGGGCGATGGTCGTAGTCGCATCGAGCGTGTGCAGCGAGGAGATCAGCAGGTACCCCATCTCGGCGGCCTTCATGGCGGTGTCGACCATCTCGTGGTCGCGCAGCTCGGCAATCTGAATGACGTCCGGATCCTGCCGCAGGGAGGCGCGCAAACCCGCCCGGAAGCTCTCGGTGTCGGGGCCGATCTCCCGTTGCGTGACCGAGGAATTCGCGTCACGGTGGAGGAACTCGATCGGGTTCTCCAGCGCGATGATGTGCTTGTTCAACTTGGAGTTGATGTGGTTGATCAGCGCCGCCATCGTGGAGCTCTTGCCGCTCCCGGTCACGCCGGTCACCAACACCATGCCGCGTTCCTGCTCCGCGATCGCCTCGAGCTCCGTCGGCAGGCCCAATTTCTGGAACGTCGGCACCTCGAAGGGGATCGCCCGCATCACCACCATGAACGACGAGCGTTGCCGCAGAATGTTGACCCTGAAGCGGCCGATCCCCGCCGCGCCCCACGAGCAGTCGTAGTCGCGAATCTGCTCGATCCGCTTCCGGTCTGCCTCGAGCGGAATCAACTTGGCCGCGATTGCTTTGGTCTGCTCGGGGGTGAGCCGCTGCTTGGTGAGGGGAACGAGCTTGCCGTCGATGCGCGCCCGGAACACGTCGCCCGCCTTGATGTGGATGTCCGACGCGCCGCGCTCCACCGCCGCCTTGATGATATTCTCCATGCCTAGTAACCCGCTTGAGGATCCACCACGTTCTTCAGACGCTTCCCAGACAGGTAGCGCCGCACATTCTCTACGATCAGGGCCGTCTCGCGTCTCCAGAAGCCGGTCGAGACGGCACCGGAATGCGGGAAGACCAGCACCCGCGGATGGCCCCACAACGCATGCCCCGCCGGCAGCGGCTCCTTCCCGAACACGTCCAGCACGCACCCCGCCAACTGCCCCTGTTGAAGCTGCTCAAGCAACGCCGCCTCGTCTAGGAGGCCGCCACGAGACAGGTTGACCACGAACGCCCCGCGCGGCAGCGCCTCCAGCACCGTCGCGTCGATCGCACCATCAGTTGCGCGCGTCTGCGGCGCCGCCAGCACCAGTACATCACTGTGACGGGCAAGCTCGACCAGATCGGCCGGCCCGCCCACCCATACCACGCCGGCCGGACGGCGGCGCGTCGGGCGTCGCCGAGTGCCTCGCACTTCCATCCCCACCGCGTGGCACCGCCTCGCCACGGCTCGTCCGATCCCGCCAAGGCCCACGATTCCCACTCGCGTCTCCGCGAAGTCCTTGACCGGTACCGTGCCGTCGGTGAACTCGTCCTTGGCCCAGCGTCGTTCGCCCTGCGCCGCCACGGCCCAGTGGAATCCCCGCACACAGTAGGCAACGGCCGTGAGCGCCCAGTCTGCCAGCGGCTCGGCGTGGATGCCCTTGGAGTTGGTGAGGGCGGCGCCGGTGGCGAGCAGCTCGTGTGTGAGAGAGGCGCGCGCACCCGCGGCCGCCGTGTGGGCCCAGCGCAGCGTGTCCGTCGCCGCACTCGCCACGCCGGCCGGCACCCCCCAGCCGAAGTAGAGCTCTGCTCCGCGGGCCGCAGCCACCGCCTCGTCGGATGCGGCCGCTCCGTCACCGTCGCTCACCGCCAGCGCGCCGACGCTCACGACGTCCCATCCACGGCCCAGCGCCCTCCGGATCGCCTCGACCGACTCCTCAGGCACCCGCCACACCGGGCGGGAAGCGGCGAGGTCGACGACCGCCCGTCTCACTCCTCGACCGAGATCGTGAGCGCGCCCGATGTGCGCAGAAGCTTGAGCTTCGCCTGATCGTGAAGCCGGGCCGGACCACTCATGGCCACGTGCACGACCATCCGATCGCCCCGCTGCTCAGAGCGGATCTCGGCCACCTCGAGCCCGGTCTCACGCACGATGCGCTCGATGTCGGTCACCGCCTCGGGTCGGGGCTCCACCTCCACGGTGACCCGCACGATGCCACCATAGCTCGTGAGGTATCTCTCGAGCGGCCGCAACAGTCCAAGGACCACGAGCACGAAGAAGGTGGCCCCGGCGGCCTCGAGGACGGCCCCGGCCCCTACCGCGACCCCGATGGCGGCAACGAGCCAGATGGTGGCCGCACTGGTCAGGCCGCTGATGTGCCCCCGGGCGTGCAGGATCGTGCCCGCCCCGATGAAGCCGACGCCGGTCACGATCTGGGCCGCGATGCGGCCGGGATCTCCGTACGGACCGGCGATCTCGATGGAGAGCCAGGTGAACAGCGTGGAGCCGACACAAATTAGGACGTTGGTGCGCAGGCCCGCGGCCTTGCCGCGCAGCTCCCGCTCCAGACCCACCGCCGCGCCAAGCACGATCGCCGTGGCGAGGGACCCGAGCAGGTCGAGCCGCAGGTCGCGGGCGAGGTCGACCCAGAAGTCGTTCATGTGCCTGCCGGCGCCACCGTTCTTCCGGGAAGGAAGCCCATCCGCTCCCGCACTTCACGCATCGTCTCCTGAGCAACCGCCCGCGCACGGTCGGCACCGTCGGCGAGCAGCTCTCGCACCCGATCGGGATCGGCGCTCAAGGCCGCGGCCCGCTCCCGCATCGGAGCGAACTCGGCGGCGACGTTGTCGGCGAGCACGCGCTTGCAGTCGAGGCAACCCCAGCCGGCGGAGCGGCAGTTGGCCGCCACCTCCTCCACCGTTTCGGGCGGGGAGAACAGCTGGTGCAGCGCGTACAGGTTGCAGAGTTCGGGGGTTCCGGGGTCCTTCTTGGTCACGCGTGCCGGATCGGTCACCGCCGGTCGCAGCCGCTGCCAGATGGCGTCGGGCTCCTCCAGGATGCCAATCGTGTTCCCCAGACTCTTCGACATCTTGGCGTCCCCGTCGAGTCCCACGATGCGGCGTGCCTTGCCGACGAGCGCGTCGGGCTCGGGGAAGAAGCCCTTCCCATAACGGGTGTTCCACTTGCGGGCGATCTCCCGCATGAGTTCGATGTGCTGCACCTGATCTTCGCCCACGGGAACGGTATCGGCCTTGTAGAGCAGCACATCGGCCGCCTGCAGCACGGGGTAGTTGAGCAGGCCGGCGAGCACGCTTTCTTGGCGCTGCGACTTGTCCTTAAATTGGGTCATCCGCTCGAGCTCACCGAGCGGCGTGACGCTCGTGAACACCCACGCCAGCTCCGTGTGCTCTAGCACGTGCGATTGCACGAACAGCACGCATTTCTCGGGATCGATGCCGGCGGCGATCAGGCTCGCCGCCATGTCGAAGGTGCGTGCCTCGAGTTCCTCCAGTTCGTAGTCCTGGGTGATCGCATGATAATCCACGATGCAGATGAAGCATTCGTGCTCATGCTGCAGCGCCACCCAGTTCTTGACTGCCCCGAGGTAGTTGCCGATGTGGAGTTCGCCGGAGGGCTGAATACCCGAAAACACACGTGACATCGCGCTCAACCTAGGGTTGGAGTAGGGGGACCGCAAGGTGAATCAGCATCGAGACTTACTGCACCTCGCCACGACCGCGGCGCGGCGGGGCGCCGAATTCATTCGCACCATCGAGCGCCCCACCGACCCCGCCGGTTGGGGACTCAAGGGCGTGAGCGACTTCGTGACGCAAGTGGACCGCGACTCCGAAGCCCTCATCGGTGAGACCCTCCTGGCTGGAGCGCCCGAGGCCATCGTGCTGGGGGAGGAACTCACCCCCGACGCGAGCGGCTCGGGGCTCGTCTGGGTGGTCGATCCGCTCGACGGCACCACCAACTATCTGCACCAGTACCCGGCATATGCCGTGAGCATCGCGGC
>JBDGYO010000278.1:0-3945 GCA_039584015.1 Gemmatimonadota bacterium
ACTTCATGATGTTGCCCTTGTGCACCAGCGTCATCGAGGGCAGCTCGTTGGCGATCGCCCACTGGCACGCCTTGCGCACCAGGCGCTTGGTGCCGGTCACCGAGATCGGCTTGACCCCGATCCCGCTGTCCTCGCGGATCTGCCGGCCGGTCTGCTGCTTCACCAGCTCGATGAGGGCCTTGGCGGTCTCACTGCCGCGCTCGAAGTCGTGGCCGGCGTAGACGTCCTCCGTGTTCTCACGGAAGATCACCATGTTCACCTGGTCGGCGTACTTGTTCGGCGCCGGCACCCCCTCGAAGTACATGATGGGGCGGACGCAGGCGTACAAATCCATCGCCTGGCGCAGACCCACGTTGATCGAGCGGAAGCGCGGCGCGACGCCGTCGTCCTTGCCGCACTTGTCGCACGTGCCGTCGTGGTACTGCTGGTGGGCGCAGTTCAGGCAGACGTGCGTCTCCTCACCGATCGGTGTGGTGAACGGCCCCTTGATGGCGATCTTGAGATGTTGGATCGCCTCGATCGACTCCTGGGGCAGTACCTCACCGTACTTGTGGAGCCCCTCGAGTCCCACGTAGATGGGGCACCACACGATCTCCTTCTTGCCGCCGTAGGCCTTCTGCACGGCGGCCTCGACCACGTTCTTCATGGCCGGTGTGATATCGAGTCCGATCCCGTCGCCGCGCAGCGAGCCGATGATCGGACGGTCGCCCACCACGGGCTCGCCGTCCGTGACCGTGACGAGATCGCCCTCGGGGATTTTCACGTGCTTGAAGTCTGGCATCTGGAGCTCTCCTCACCTTCCCGACACTTCACTTCCCTGTTGCGGCACTCCGGAGGGTGTAATGGGAGCACCGGTTGCGTCCGGTGAACAATACTCAGGAGACCCGTACTCCGGCCACAAGAAAAGGCGACGCCTCGCGGCGTCGCCCTTGGTCCCGGCACGGAGGCGCCCGGCTACTCGGTCACGCGCGGCTCGCCCGCTAGACGGGCCATGCGCTCCTGGACGTCGCGCACCTGCGGCTGCAGCTCCGGGTCGGCGTCGCGCCACAGATCCACGAACCGGTCGTAGTAGAGCAGCGCCCGATCGATGTTACCGAGCTGCTCGTACAGCTCACCGAGCCGCCGCATGACCAACCAGACGTTGACGTTATCCTGGCCGGCGCGGAACAGCACGGGCGTGGTGAGATACTGCTCGTAGTACGCGACGGCGGAGTCGGGCATCCCCGCGGCGTCGAACGCCCTGCCCAGCTCCACCAGGCCGCACAGCTGGCATTGCGGCACGACCTCCCGCACCAGCCGAAACTCCTCGATCGCGTCCTCGGGACGGCCTTCGGCCAGCGCGATGGCGCCGCGCGCACCGTGCCACTGGGCCCGCTCGCCCGCCCGCTGACGGACCATCTCGTTCGCCTCCGCCTCATAGCGGGCAAGCAGCTCTCGCGCGCGCGCGACGTGTCCGGCCTCGGCGTAGAGACTCGCGAACTCGAGATACTGGCGTTGCTCAATGGGAAGCGCTTCGTTCGCCGGGTGCGCCAGCGCCTGATCCACGGCCGCGGCCGCGGCGGCGGTATCGCCCAGGTACCTGAGACTTGCCACCGCCTCGATCTCGCGCTCGAACACCTCCCACGGTTGCGGGATATATCCGAACTGCTCCTCGGCCTGGACCGTGTACGCCTCGGACAGCAGACGACGGCTCTCCCGCAGTTTCCCTTGCACCAGCGCGTAGTTGGCGAGCTCCAACCCCGTCACCACATCGAGCAGCACATTGCCCCGTTGCGCCGCGCGTAAGGTTGTGACGTGCCCCTCGGCCGCCTCGTAGTCGAACCGTGCGCTCTCGAACGCGGCGCGGTACCGCGGCCCCTCAGGGTGGTCGGGGTACTCCTCCACGAACTTCCCCAGGATCACCGCCGCCGTATCCGTCCGGCCCAGGCCGTACAACGTGTTGATCGAGTTGGTGAACGTCACCGCCGGCGCGCCACCCAACTCGATCGACCGCAGGTAGAGGTCGGTGGCCTCCTCCTCGCGGCCCAGGGCCCCGAGGTTCACGGCCAGGTTATTCAGCGCGATTCGATCGGTGGGGTACTTCTCGAGCAGCGTGCGGTACGCGTCGTTGGCGGCCTGCTGGTCTTCGTCCACGTAGGTGTGGTACGCCGCCTCCGCGAGGTACCGCTCCCGCTCCGTGAGCCGGTCCCGCAGCTCGTAGGCCTTGGTGAACGCCTCCTCCGCCCGCGGGATGTCGCGATCCTGGTTGCGCAGGATGACCGCGAGCTTGCGATGCGCCATGGCGAAGGTGCTGTCGTCCGCCAGCGCCTCCTCCAACAGCCCGATGGCGCGGTCATAGTCACCCTGATTGTTGGCACCGTCAGCCTGAGCGTACTTGCGCAGCGCCTCGTTCGATCGCGTGGTGACCCGGTCGAGCGGGACGTCGGCCCGAATGGTGCGCAGCGACTCCCCGATCCGCGCCCGCAGGCTCGCCGAGAGGTCGTCCACCGCGTTGATGATCTCGCCCGCCTCTGACGCCGACTCGCGACCCGCCCACAGCACCTCGCCGGTGCTCGCAGCCGTCAGGCGGCTGGACACCACGTAGCCGTCCCCGACCTGCAGCACATCTCCGGTAACGACCCCCTTGAGTCCCTCGCGCTCGGCCACCTCCGCAGCCAGGTCCGCCGTGAGGGGCGCGTCGGGATCCCGCTGCATGCGCTCGAGCACCTGGACCACCTGGCCGCGGTCCATCACGGTGACCGTGGGCGACTGCGTGAGGTCGATGCGGAACAGCTCCGTGACGGTCGCCCCGAGTGTCGAGTCGGTGGTGCGGTTCTCGAACTCCGCCAGCACGATGCGCTCCTGCTCTTCCATCACCCCGGCCGCCACCAGGGTGCCCACCGGGCCGATGCCCAGCAGCCGCATCGCCATGTACACGCCCACCGCACCGGCGAGCACCATGAGCGCCACACCGCCGCCGGCAAGCGTGTTGCGCCAGGTGAGGAGCGCCTCGACCCCGCCTGCCGCAGGCGTCGCCGCGCTGCGCCCGAGGCGCCACGCGGCGCGGCGCCGCTCCGCGCGGCCGGTGAGCATGACCACGGGAAGCGCGACCACGAGCAGGGCCACCGTGACGGGGAAGACCCAATCCGGTAGTCCCATCCGCACCATGAGGAGGTAGACGAGCGCCAGCAGCATGACCGTGCCGACCGCGAACAGTCCCATGACCCGCGCGGGGTGGCTGCGGCGCAGCATCACCTCGGCGCTGACGGTCGGTACAGCCCCAAGGGTCGCCGCGGTAACCGGTCCGCTAGGCGTGGCCACTGCATCGAGCTGCGCGCGCAGTTCCTCCGCGCTCTGCCACCGGTCCGCCGCCTTCTTCTCGAGGCACTGCATCACGACGGCTGCCACTGGCTCGGGCACCGCTTGGCGGAAATGCGTGACGGGGGCTGGGGTCTCGGTGACGTGCGCGGCCAGCACCATCTGCGATGTGGTGCCCTCGAACGGCGGACGCCCGGTGAGCATCTCGTACGTCAGCGCCCCCACGGCGTAGAGGTCAGCCCGGTGATCCACGTTGGGATCGGCCGCCGCCTGCTCGGGCGCCATGTACGCCGGCGTGCCCACCGCCATGCCGGCGCTCGTGAACTCATGACTCGCGGCGGCCGCGCTCACGGCCTTGGCCACACCGAAGTCGGCCACCATGGCGTGGCCCTCAGACAGCAGCACGTTGTCCGGTTTGATGTCGCGGTGCACGATCCCCAGCTTGTGCGCCTTGGCTAGCGCATCCGCCACGTCGCGCGCCAGCCGGATGGCCTCGCCGACCGGCAGCTCACCCTCGCGGGCCAGCTTCTGCCGCAGCGACTCTCCCTCGATATACGGCATGACGAAGTAGAGGAAGCCACCCGCCTCGCCTGAGTCGTACACCGGCAGGATGTGGGGGTGGGTCAGCTTCGCCGCGATCCGGATCTC
>JBDGYO010000022.1:0-15300 GCA_039584015.1 Gemmatimonadota bacterium
GCGAGCCGAGACGTGATGCGCGCGCGCACCGCTGACTGGCACGCGCAGTACACACTGCCCTCGCTGTGGGACTTCTACCAGCCCGACCGGACCAACCACGGGTCGTACTACTACCACTGGACGGTGGCCGACGAGATTGCGTGGAAGAACTTCTATCGCGTCTGGATGCAGATGCTGGACGACTACAAGGACATGGGTGGCCGGGTGACGGTGAGCTCTGACGCCGGTTTCATCTACAACCTGTTCGGGTTCTCGACGATCGAGGAGATGGAGCTGCTGCAGGAGGCGGGCTTCCATGCGCTCGAGGTGATCCGAGCGGCGACCATGCACGGTGCCGAGACGCTGATGAAGCCCAAGGGGCAGCCCATCGAGTTCGGGATCGTGCGGCAGGGATTCCTGGCCGACCTCGTGGTGGTCCGAGAGAACCCCATCGACGATCTCAAGGTGCTCTATGGAACCGGGGTCGTCCGACTGAACGACGAGACGGGTGCCGCCGAGCGTCGGGGCGGCATCGTGTACACGATCAAGGACGGCATCGTGTACGACGCACGCGAGCTCCTTGCCGATGTGGCCCAGATGGTGGAGGAACAGAAGCGAGCCCGGGCGGTGGTGGAGCCGTAGTGCCGAGAGTGCAGACACCACCGGGAACTGACCAGATCGACGATCAGGCTCCGCTGGTAACACGGGTCGACCGGCCGCCCACGCCGGGCCCACGCGCCACCGGAACCGCACCGAGCCTGCCGGACGACCTGCTGCGCGACGCCGCGAAGCGGCTCCGCTTGGTCGCACTGATCTACGCGGGCGGCGTCGTAGTAGCGGAGCTCTCTGTTGCGCTCCTCGACCAAGTGCAACGCGAGCAGTACGCACACTTCTACGGGTGGGGACCGGGTACGATCTCGGTGATCATCGCCTTCGCCGTCGCCGTGCTGGCCGGCAGCCGGCGCGTACCGCTCCAGACGATCATGAACATCGGAGTGGTGTTCGAGATCGTGGCAGCCTATAGCATCGCGATCTCGACGTATTGGGGGGTGTACCGGGGGTTGGCATACGAACCGGAGCACCTGACGATCATCGGCCTGTCCTTTGTTGCTCCGTGGATCATGTTCTACACGATCGTCATTCCGAACCCGCCCAGGAAAGCACTGTTGGCGGCCACTCTGGCTGCCACGTCCGTGCCGGTCGCCCTCCTGCTCAGCGCGCGCTACGGAGGCTCCACCATCCGTTTGGACCCCGGCGGATGGGTCACCGTCGTCGTGGTGCCCTATGCGCTCATCGTCCTGACGGCGTGGATCGGTGCCCGGGTGGTCTTCAAACTGGGAACCGCCGTACGGAAGGCTCGCGAGTTGGGGAGCTACCGGCTCGTCGAGCGACTTGGCCGGGGTGGCATGGGGGAGGTGTGGCGCGCCAAGCACCGCATGCTGGCGCGGCCGGCGGCGATCAAGCTGGTGCGGCCGGACGTGCTGGGCGTGCTCGGCACGGTGGACGACGAGGAACGACGCCAGGTACTGGGACGCTTCGAGCGGGAAGCCCAAACGACGGCGATGATGCGCTCCCCGCACACGATCGAGTTGTACGACTTCGGCGTGACGGACGACGGGACGTTCTACTATGTGATGGAGCTGCTGGATGGGTTCGACCTGGAAACGCTGGTCAACCAGTTCGGGCCCCTGCCACCGGAACGTGTGATCCACTTGCTCTGCCAAGCGTGCGATTCACTTGCCGAGGCGCACTCGAGCTCGCTGATTCACCGCGACATCAAGCCCGCCAACATCTACGTGTGTCGCTACGGTCGTCGCACGGACTTCGTAAAGTTGCTCGACTTCGGCCTCGTCAAGTTGTGGCAAGAGGAAGTATCAGGAGAAGTGGACGTGACCGCGGAGCACGGTCCCGGTGGCACGCCGGCGTACATGGCGCCCGAACAGGCTGCCGGAGATGGGCACGTCGACGGGCGCGCCGACATCTATGCCCTGGGGTGCGTGGCCTACTGGCTGGTGACGGGCCAGCTGGTGTTCGAGGCCAGCGGCGGCCTACAGATGATCGCTCGTCACCTCCGGACGATTCCCACACCCCCGTCCGAGCGTACCGAGCTTGACGTGCCCCGGGACTTGGACGAAGTGATCCTCGCATGTTTGGAGAAGGATCCCAATCGCCGGCCGCAGACGGCAGACGAGCTTGCGCAGCGGCTGGTGGCGTGCGAGACGGCGACGCGCTGGACACCGGAGCGTGCCCAGGAGTGGTGGGACAAGCATCAACCGGCTGTTTCGCGGATCAGCGATGCGGAGCGCAGGTTCGTGCCGGCCCCAGCCCCAGACACACGCAATCCCGATTGAACCGAGGAGGAATCATGTCAGGAATGTCCGCGACGATTGAGAAGCACCATCAGAAGATCATCGCAGGGCTGCTATTCGTCATCCTGTTCTTCGCGGCAGCTTGCACGTTCCACGACACCCTTCCGATCTGCCACTACCTGTTCGGATGTGATCACGCGATGCACTAGGTCGCGCTGCTCGGGCCTCTGGCCGGCTTACGCGAGAAGCCCTATCGTAATGGCCATGGTAAGCCCCACATGAGTCTCTGGTCCCGCGCCGCCGACGTAGCGGTCCGCACGCCCGCGTCGCGCAACCGCTACGTGGACTTCCTGCGAGCGGTCTCCATCCTGATGGTCATCTCGGGACACTGGTTGGTGGCCGCACCCTACGTGGTGGACGGGCAGCTCACGCTCGGCAGCATGCTGGAGTATCAGCGCTGGGCGCAGCTGCTGACGTGGGTGTTCCAAGTCATGCCCGTGTTCTTCTTCGTGGGCGGGTACTCCAACGGCATGTCGTGGAAGGCCGCCGTACGGGACGGCAAGAGCTACGCCGAGTGGCTGGACGGCCGCCTGCAACGGCTCGCCGGACCGGTGCTGCCGCTGCTCGTCGTTTGGGCAGTGCTGGGGATCGTAGGGTACCTGAGCGGCGTGCGGCCCGAGATGGTGAAGGCGGGCTCGCAGATGGCGCTGATCCCCATCTGGTTCCTGGCGGTCTACGTCGGCGTCGTCCTCATCGTGCCGCTGACCTACGCGGTGTGGCAGCGGTTCGGCATGGCGTCGTTCTGGGTGCTCGCCATTGCGGTCGCCGTGGACGACCTGCTGTTCTTCGCAGCGGGTCTCGAGAGCGTGGGCTGGCTCAACTACGGGTTCATCTGGGTGGGCGTACACCAGCTCGGATACGCGTGGCGCGACGGGAAGTTGCAGTCCGGCGGGAAAGCCCTGCTGTGGACCCTTGCCGGCCTGGCGATCCTCATTGGGCTCGTCACCATTGGTCCCCACCCGCTGAGCATGGTGAGCGTGCCCGGCGAGGAAGTGAGCAACTCGCTCCCGCCCAAGCTTCCCATGCTGCTGCTCGGCATGATCCAGATCGGGTTGGCACTGGCGCTCGAGGCGCCGTTCCGCCGCTGGCTGGAGCGACCGACACCGTGGACCGCGACGGTACTCGTGAATGGGATGATCATGACGATCTTTCTGTGGCATCTCACCGCCGCCACGCTCATCATCGGATTGGCCCTACAGCTCGGGAATGTGGGACTCACGGTCGAGCCGGGCAGCGGTCTGTGGTGGGCCGTACGGCCGGTGTGGCTTGGGATCTATCTGGTTGGCCTCGCGCTGTTCGCCCTGGCCTTCGGGTTGTTCGAGCGCGGTGGCGCAGGGGCCCCACCCGCGGCGGGGTGGCGACAGGTCGTGGGCGCCGCCATGATCTGTGGCGGGCTGGCCCTCTTGGCACTCGACGGGATCGGCGGAGACGGCTGGCTGGGCCTGCGGTGGTGGGTAGTGTTGCTACCGCTGGCCGGGGCCGTGCTGGCCGGGGTGAACCCGCTGGGGCGGCCGAAGGCCAAGGCGGGTTAGAGCCCAAGATGATGGCTGGCCTCAGAAGGCGAAGTCGAGCCGGAACCAGAGGCCGTTAGGCAGTTCCCGTGCCCCGGTTTGCTTCGCGAACAACTCCGCTTCGATCACTCCGCGTACATTCTGGCGGATGAGCATCACGAGGCCCGGCATGAAGCGGACTTCTTGCTCGTCGAGGGCCGCGTCCGGGGCCTGAGACCAGAACGAGTCAATCTTCAAGGATCCAATGAACCAGGGGAACGCTAGCCACTCGATTTTGCCGAAGACACTCGAGAGCGACAGCGGGCCGGGTACTTGCGCACCCCAAGGGGCGTCGTACTCGCTGTGCGTCCAGCCAACTCCAACGTCCCAACGGCCGTAAAGGGCCCGGACGTCGACGCCGAAGGACCGATGGCTGCCCTGACCACCGTCTGCCGTAGGCTCGGAGCCGAAATAGCCGAAGTGCTCGACGATAACCGATCGGTCAAGCAGCTGTCCTCCACTTCCCAGGACCGGTTCTCCTTCCGGGCCATATGACCCAGCCAGGTCGAGGCCGCCAAACTTGTAGCGGAGTCTGTAGAAGACGTCCTTCCGGCGGTTGTTGTCGGAGGTCAACCCTCCCGCTCCCTGTCCGACTCCAACCCCGTAACTGAGGCGGCCGGTTACGAGCCCATTGAGTTCCACGCTGGGCTGAGTCATGCCGAGGGCGAAATCGTTGGTGGATACAACCTCGAGCCCGGTCCCAGGGTCGAGGACGGTGAAGTCGGAAGGACGCGCTTCCTGCCAGCGGAACCCCAAGCGTGCCGCGCGATCGATCTCCTCGTCCGTAAACGTGAAGAGGTAGGAATTCTGCAGCCCAAGCCATAGGTTGAGCATTCGCTTCGGCAGTCCCGGGATGAGATTCTGAAACAGCACCTTGGCCTGATTCACCTCAACCCCAGCCTCTTCGCTCCACACCGTTTCGAGGTACGTGGAGATGGTGCCGCCGAGCGGCGCACCAGCGAGCAGGTACACTTCGTGTGGGAACTGGTAATCGAAGTGCGTTTCCTCGGCCTCACTGCGAGTCAATCCGGCGTCGAGCTGAAGCCGCAGCGCCAGGGGAACCTGGCCGGGGATCTCACCGGGCCAGATGCCGCGAGGCCACTCGTCCTTCCAGGCCTCGTCACCCAGGGGGACCGGATCGTCGCTCCGAATCAGCAGCTCGTTGTCGGGCATGCGGTACCCGTTCAGACGAAAGGCCTCTCCGAGCACGTTGAGCTTGGGAGCCGCGGTGTGGCAGGTCGAGCACCCCGTGCGGTACATTCGGGCGAAGGCTGGGATGGGCTCGGCGACACCTCCTGACTCGGGAGGCGCCGCTGCCGGGCCGAGCGCCGCCACCGACGGCACGATCAGCATGGCCGAGAGCACGACGGCTGGCCTCACTCATTCCCCCTTTGCGGTCCGCTAATGTGGACCAGCACTCGGTCCTGGTCCGCACCTATCTCAAGCATCTCTTCGCCGATCTCTGCCCGCCGATACCACGTGCGCATGCGGTACGAGCCTGGAGGCACGCCCTCGATCCGAAACTCCCCATCGCGCCCTGTCACGCCGATGTAAGGTGTCGGCACGACTATCACCCAGGCTACCATCTCTGGATGCACGTGGCAGAGCACCACGTAAACGCCGATGTCGCCGAACGTGAATGAGCGTTGCTCCCCCGGGGCATACGTCCCCAAATCGAAACCGGCACCCCGGCGCTCCGGGCTGAACACGTTGTGCATGATGGGGTCGCTATTGGGAAACTCCACGATCGTACCCACCTGGACGGGAAGAACGCGCGGCACGAACCGTAAGTGCGATTGATCGATCACCGCGCGGTCGGAAGGCGGAGGGAAGTTCGTCCCCTCTGCGGGCACGAGCCAAACTGCCGCCTCCGGCGCCGGCCGCCCCCCCCAGCGGACGTCACCCTCGACCGAGGCCTGCGCCGTCACGGCCGACGGCACCACCGCCGCCACCGCCGCCGCAACAAGCACAGGTCTAGTCGCTGCCATCCTCTGCCTCCTCGCCCGTCTCGACGGCCCCACCTTCGATCTCCGCCAACCACCGATGCAGGGTTCGTCTGCTCACTCCGGCTGTCCGAGCCGCTCGGGAGACGTTCCCCTGGTGGGCTTCGAGCAGCCCGCGCACATAGGTGGCTCTGAACTCCTGCAAGGCAGCCTCACGCGCATCGGCGTACTTGAGCGGCAAGAATCCGTGGGGCTCGGGCTCAGTCCTGGCTGGGGCCGCCGTTTCGAAGCGTACCTGTGGAGGAAGGTCCGAGAGCGTGACCTGTCCGTCCTGGTCGAGCGCGACGATTTGCTCCACCAGGTTCCTCAACTGGCGCACGTTGCCGGGCCACTCGTAGGCATCCAGTGCTTCCCAGACCTGCGGTGTGACGGTTGGAGGTTGTCGTCCAGCCGCGCTGGCAAACTCGTCCAAGAACCGTTGCACCAGCAGCACGACATCGCCAGTCCGCGCTCTCAGCGGCGGGACCCTGAACTGCACCACATTCAATCGATAGAAGAGATCCTCTCTGAACGTGCCCTCCACAACGGCGGCGTCGAGATCTCGATTCGTGGCAGCCACCATGCGGATGTCCACCGCGGTGTGCTTGGAGGCTCCCACCGGGCGAACCTGCCGTTCCTCGAGGACCCTCAGCAACTTCGCCTGCAGAGGCAGCGACATCTCGGCCACCTCGTCGAGAAAGAGTGTCCCGCCGTCAGCCTCTGCCAAGAGACCCTTTCTCAGAGCCACGGCGCCCGTGAACGCGCCCTTGACGTGTCCGAAGAGTTCCGTTTCCAGGAGTCCTTCTGGTAGCGCAGCACAATCGACCGGGACGAACGGTGCGTCCCGTCGCGGGCTGTGGCGATGGATCGACCGTGCGATCAGCTCCTTCCCGGTGCCGCTCTCTCCCGCGATCAGGACGTTCGCGTCGGTGGGCGCGACGCGCTGGATCTGGTCGAGCAGGCGCACGAATGGTGGGCTCGATCCCACTATGCCCGTCCCCATCCTCTTCCCCATCTGCTCACGCAGGCTCTGGTTTTCCGTCACCAGTTGCCGGAAGCGGAGCGCCCGCTGCACGACCACGGTCAGTTGGTCCGCCGTAAATGGCTTGGAGAGGTAATCGAAGGCTCCCTCCTGGATGGCCTGAAGCGCCGAGGCCACCGTTGCGTACCCGGTAATCAGAATGATTGGGAGCGACGAGTCTTGTACGTGGGCCGTAGCGAGGATTCCCATCCCGTCGATGCCCGGCATGCGCAAGTCCGTGATCACGATGTCTGGCTTGAACTCCACGAGTACATCCTGGAAGCCATGTGGATCAGACAACGTCGTGCACAGGTGGCCGTCGGCCGACAGCAACCGGTCGAGATTCTCCAGCATCTCCGGTTCGTCGTCGACGATGAGTATTCTCGCGTTCTTCATGCGCGTTCCCGCGATACGGGGAGCCGTACTACGAACCGGCTCCCTCCACCCTCGACATCCTCAATCCAAATCATGCCGCCATGTCGCTCTACGACGGAGCGGCACACGGTCAGCCCGAGTCCCGCTCCTCCGTCCTCGCCCTTCGTGGTGAAGAACGGCTCGAAGATCCGGCTCCTAGCATCCGGCGGGACGCCGCTTCCGGTGTCACGGACTGCGATCCGGAGAAAGTCCGGCGCACCTGCGGGCGGCAGGATTTCGGCGGCCACAGTGCCATCAGCAGGCGTGGCTTGCAGCGCGTTCATTAGGAGATTCACGAAGACCGTCTCGAGCGCATTCCCATTCCCAATGATGGTGGGAACCTCCTCTGGGTGGGTGAACTGCAGCTCGACTCCCTTGGTCTGAAACGTCCGATGGAGCAGCCGGACCACCCGACCCACTGACTCCTCCAGCGCGATTGGACCTCGCTCGGCGTGATCGTCACGTGCGAACGCCAAGAGGTCGGTCGTGAGCCCTCGCAATCTCTCCACGTGCTGGCCCAGTACCGCCAAGTCCTTGGCCAGCTGGTCGTCGGAGGTTTGCCGAGTCACCTCACGCTTCATCAATTCAATGCGGTTGCCCAGGATGGCCAGCGGGTTGTTGAGCTCGTGCGCGAGCCCCGCCGCCATGATGCTCGCCGCTGCCAGCCGCTCGGATCGGCGCATTTGCTCCTCGAGCCTGTTCCGCATGCGCTCGTCCCGAATGACGAGGGATGAGCCCACTCCCCTGCCGCTCGCGTCGGTGAGGGATGTCCGCGTCAGGCTCACGGGAAACGGGTCCCCGTCCTTCGGTCTCCGGTGGGTACGAAGATTGACGACCGAACCGCTCTTATCGAGGCTCTGCTGCACATACGTGTTCTCGTGCTCGAGAGAGTCATCCGAGAACCCAATGAGATCATCGATTCGCTCGCCGATCGCGTCCGCTTCCTGATACCCGAAGAGACGGATCGCCCCCTGGTTCCACAGTCGGACCCGGTCATCTACGTCGAGGCCGATGATGGCGTCCGCGGCGTGCGTCACGATGTCTGACAATTCTGCCCGTGTGAGTTCCAGCGCGCGAGTGCGCGCTGCCACCGTCGTTTCGAGCTCTCTGCGGTGCGCTACGAGGGTTGCGGCCATGGCCGTGAAATCGTAGGCCAGGTCCTCCAATTCGTCTTTCGTCTCGACATTGAGGGGAGTACTCTCGCCTCCGGCGGCGAGGCTGCGAGCCGCCCGTTGCAGCTGATAGATCGGCTTGGTGAACTGCCGGGCGGCCGCCACTGCGAGAAAGAGGACCAAACCCAAGATCCCGACGCCGATGCCTCCGGCCGCCAGCAAGAAGTCCCTCACCGGTCCATCGATCACAGTGAGGGGGACCGTCGTGTAGATCACCAACCTCGGGTTGGTGTCGCCGGAGCGAGCGACAGGCCGGAAACTGACGATATCCCCATTCGGGGTTCGGGCGGTGCCGACACCACCGGACAGCATGACCTCGGTGATGCTCGGCGGGAACTCCAAGTGCAAGCTCAAATCCGACTGGGTGGGAAGGAGGCTCGACCAGTCCCGCTTTCGCTCAGAGTGGTAGAGAAAGCGACCTTCCTGGTCAACCAGCCCCTGCGTCCCCTCCAATGTGAGCTGGGCAGCATCTAGACTCCCGAACAGGGCCGAGGCCGAAGCCTCCGCGACTGCTACACCCAGTAGATCGCCACTCGTGTCCCGAATCGGTTGCACGATTGCGATCGCGGGAACGACAGTCAGCTCGCTTATGCCCGCCCTGGAGTCCCGTATCTCCACCGGAAGCAGTGTCCGCCCACCTATGGCGGTGTTCTCGGCTATCCACAGGTAATACAGCCCGCCACTCTCGTCCGGCACGGCGTCGGACCCGAAGGAGAGATGGCTCGCTTCGAATCTCAGGTACCCGTTCGCATCGATCGCCTGGACGCGCAGGACAGCTGAGGTGTCTGAGCGAAGAAATGTCGCCGCTAGCGCCGCCTCACGTCCCCCACCGGCCGGGCCATCCTGACGCAAGAGGGAATCGATGAACGCGTCCACCAGGAAGCCTAGGTGCTGCTCAGCCTCTCGAATGCTACCGGCCACGCGCGATGTGGCGAGCTCAAGATCCTTGGCCAGGCTGGCTTCAGCGCTCCGCCGCAGTCGCTGGACTGCCACCGGGGTCGCGAATGCCGCAATGATCGCAAGGGGGAGCAGCGTAAGCACTGCGAAAGCGATCGAGAGCTTCGCACTGATGGTAAGGCGCGGGAACAGCTTGTTCAGGTTCAAAGGACCCCTGATCGCTCCTTTGGCGCGGGAACGTTCTGCCTTACGGTCATTGAGATTCGGGCAAGCGCGGTGGAACGACATAACCTACCGCCAGTCCGCATCTGTGCGCGAGGGTGGTGCAGCACGGCGGGGGTGGTGGGACGGTGTTGAAACCGCTCCAGCATCGGCGGCAGAAGGGCGACGCCTGGGTTCCCCCAAGCGTCGCCCCCCTAACTGGAGCCGATGGACTCCACCCGGCTATGGAATGTCCGGGAAGTTCGTGGCGTTGGCGAGCGCCGCATAGAGATCCTGCAGGTCC
The DNA here is from genome assembly GCA_039584015.1 of Gemmatimonadota bacterium. GTDB lineage: Bacteria > Gemmatimonadota > Gemmatimonadetes > Gemmatimonadales > GWC2-71-9 > WVYX01. The sequence continues at coordinate 9,890 of JBDGYO010000022.1, forward strand.
GAAGTCGCCGTCACGAGTCCCGACGGCATGAACCCCGGCTCGCCGAACTTCGCCTTGAACCACACCTCGTAGGGCTTGTCTCGAACGTACTCCCCAACACTGCGACCGTCGATGTCGATTAGTGTGCCATCGGCGCCATGGCAAGTGGCGCACGTCGCGGCGAACAGAGTCTGACCGGCGCTCTCCGTACCCAAGGCACCGATGTTCGAGTAGGTGATGGTCGGCGCAACGACGACCGGTGTGACCCCTGTGTAGTCGACATACATCACCGGCCCGCTCACCTCGATGTCGTACAGCAGTGACGGCTCCACCCACTCCTCACGCATGAACTTCACGAGGTTCCAGATCTGGCCCGTCGTGAGCTCCACCGAGTAGTCGGGGTGCGTGTTGTCGGAGGCGTCGATGTCGCGGGCACCACTGTGCTCGACCAGATCGAAGAGCTCCTGGAAACCCGCCTGCAAAGCGGTGCTTCGCAGGTTGACCGACGACACATCGGGACGGCCCGCATTCAGGGTGCTCTGGCCCGTCCGATTGGCGTACGCGGCCGCGTTGCCCTGGCCATCCCAGCTGTGACACGCCTTGCAGCGATAGAAGTCCCCGGGCGCGGTCGTGGTCGGCTGCGTGCCGCTCCCATCTGCATCCGAAGCCCACCACTTGCTGTACGCGGACCCCCCGGCGATTCCGTCGGCGGCTGTGTACCCTGCGGGCGGCGGCCCAGGGAAGTCGACGCCATCGGCACCATCAGCACCATCGGCACCATCGGCACCGGCTGCACCGGCTGCTCCCGCCGGACCGGCTGGTCCCTGCGGCCCTTCGCATCCTGTGAGAGCAAACAGCACGAAGAACACCAGGAGACAAAACCCTCTCTTCCTCATCAGTCCCTCCCTCGCGGTGCGGTTGTTGGTGTCTCTGCGGCGGAGTGAGCCAGACTCTGCAGCCCAGCACGCCGCGGGGGCGCACGAACAGCGCGCTCCGACCCGAATGACCTTTGGAGGCAATAGGCGTGCCGGAGTGCGCACGACGGCGTCACACGGCGCAACTCCTTGCCTAGCAAGCAGTTGCAGCCATGGAATCCACCGGGTCGACCAGGCCGGAGTGCCGGCAAGTGAGACACTGCGAGTCACACCTGAGCCACGGAGTGGCACACCGAGAGCCCTGTCGTCAGCGGCCTCACCACCGCGTCTTGCGCGTTCGCAGCCACCGAAGCCAATTAGCCGCTCGGACAGGCAGGCCCACGCCGCCGGAACGGACTCACCCTCTGCAACGGAATCCACAATGAAATCCCATTCAAAGCCCGCGCTGATCCGGGTGTCCACCGCGACACTCGTTGCTGCGCTCGCGTGCTCACCATACCCGCCGCCACCGGATACCCGGGTCGACGAGGTAGTCGACACCCTGCACGGGGAGGCGATCGCGGATCCCTACCGCTGGCTCGAAGACCAGGACGGTCCCGAGACACGCGCTTGGCTCGATCTGCAGAACGAGTATGCGGAGTTGATCGTTGGCCAATCGCCGCTCCGTGCACGTGTGGAGGAACGGCTACACCAACTGATGGATGTGGTCGACGCCCCAACGCCGCGGAAGGCCGGTGAGTACGAGTACTTCACCTACCGGCCGGCCGGCCGCGAGCTGCCGATCATCTTCCGGCGGCCTGCGCCTGAGGAGGATGAAGACGCTGCTCCGATAGACCCGGCAGGCGACTACGAGGTCGTGCTGGACCCTCACGGTGTGAGCGTCGAGAACACGACGCGGTACTCCATCGTCACGTTTTCGGCCGACGGGAACCTGATGATCTACCGCGAGCGCGACGGCGGGCAGGACGAGACGAAGATCCGGGTTCGCGATCTGGAGAATGGGGTCGATCTGCCTGACAGCCTCCCCCTCGCGCTGAACGATGACTTCTCGTTCACCGAGGATCAGCAGGGCTTCTACTACGTGAAGCGCAGCCGGGAGATCGGGCCGCGCGTGATGTATCACGAACTGGGGACCGACATCGGGCAGGATACTCTCGTTTTTGGCGAAGGGTACGGGCCCGAGTCGTTCATCAGCGTCAGCGAGGAGGAGGAGGGCCGGTATCTCATCTTCCGCGTGCAGCACGGATGGGCACGCGTGGAGCTTCATTACAGGGATATGCAGCGCGGTGGTCGGGTGCGCGCCATCGTGGACGACGCCGATGCCCGCTTCTACACGAGGTACATCGACGGCGAGCTGTACATGCGCACCGACCTGGAAGCTGACAGGAACCGGGTGGTCGCGGTCGACCTGCAGCGCCCGCAGCGTAGCGACTGGCGCGAGGTGATCCCCGAGGGTGAGGACCTGATGGAGGGTTTCACCCTCATCGACGACAAGTTCTACGTCACATACCTGCGCGATGTCAGCAACCGCATTGCCATCTTCGAGAAGGACGGGACGCCGGCAGGGGAGATTCCGGTGCCCGAGTTCCACACCGCCTCCATTCGGGGCGGGGACGACGGCGAGGCCTTCCTGACGCTTTCCTCGTACACGACGCCGCGGACCGTGTACAAGCTCGACCTGGCGACAGGCGAGCGCACGGTGTGGGACCGACGCGAGGTCGAGTGGGATCCCACTGGCGTGGTGGTGAAGCAGGTCTGGCGCACGTCGCGGGACGGCACGCGTGCGCCGATGTACGTGATGCACCGTGAGGATGTCCCGCTCGACGGACGGCGCCCGACCTGGTTGTACGGATACGGTGGATTCTACGTGGCGCGCAAGCCGGGGTTCAGCACGACGGCCGCACTGTGGGTTGAAATGGGTGGGGTATATGCCGTCGCGACGCTACGCGGCGGGAGCGAGTTCGGCGAGTCGTGGCACCGGGACGGGATGCTCACGAACAAGCAGCACGTGTTCGACGACTTCATTTCCGCCGCGGAATGGCTGATCGAGAACGGGTACACCAACCCGGACAAGCTCGCCATCCAGGGCGGCAGCAACGGCGGCCTGCTGGTCGGGGCTACGCTCACCCAGCGGCCCGAGCTCTTCCGCGCCGTGCTCTGCGCGTTCCCCGACGTGGACATCCTGCGGTTCCCGTGGTACACCACGAGCAACAACGCCCCGGCGTTGCTGGAGTACGGCGACTCGAGGATCCCCGAGCTGTTCGAGGCCATCCGCCAGTATTCGCCCTATCAGAACATCGAGGAGGGGACGGACTACCCTGCCGTCATGTTCACGACGGGTGATCTCGACACCCGCGTGCCGCCGGCCGCGGCGCGCAAGATGACGGCGCGCCTGCAAGCATCTACCAGAGGAGGACCGGTCATCCTCTGGTACTACCACAAGGCCGGCCACGCGGCGGGGCGGGGGGTGCCGTTCAGCCGCCGCGTCACCGATACCGCGATGCAGGTGACGTTCGTTTTGCAGCAACTGGATGTGGAGGTCGACGGCGGATGAGGGCCGGCGCGGAACCGTGACACGTGTCCCGGCCGCGATCCTCGCGCTGCTCGTCGGGGGCTGCACGGCGGATGGCGATCCCGTCGATCGCGCCAGCCAGTTCCTGGAGGCGTACTCGGCGTATCGCATCCCGGACGCGCTCGATCTGGTAACGGCAGAAGTGCTCGTCCGCGAACGCGGCGGTCGGACGCTGCAAGGACGTGCCGCGCTGCGCTCGCGTATGAGCTGGGATTCGGTCGTCTCGACCCAGTTCCGGGTCACGGAGCTCCGCACGCGAGGCGATACCGTGGAGCTGGTAGCCCTCACGGAAACCAGCGCGTGGCTGCAGCTCTTGGGCGTGGGATACCTCGAATACGAGGATGCGTACCTCGTGTTTCGCCGCGGCCGCATTGCGGAGTTCTCGCTCGGCACGACGCTTCCCGCACGTCAGGAAGTCCTGGAGCGCCAGCTGGGGATGTTCCTGCCCTGGACGCAGCACGAATCGCCGGAGCGGCTGAGCCGGGTGTTTCCGGGCGGCCGGTTCGACTACGCGCCGAGACGAGCGGCCGATTGGCTGAACCTGTTACGGGAATGGGCGGGGGCGGCGGAGCCACAGCCACCCCAGTAACTGTGGGAGATCCAATGGCCCTTGTGGACGGCAGAGTTCTCTCGGTCAACGTCGGCAGCGTGCGGGAATTCGAATACAACGGTCGGCCGGCAAAGAGCGCCATTTGGAAGTCACCGGTCGACGGCCGTGTCCGAGTCCGAGGTGTCAACCTCGATGGCGACGACCAAGCAGATCGCAAGGCGCACGGAGGGCCCGACAAGGCCGTATACGCGTACGCCGTAGAGGACTTTCGTTGGTGGGAGGAGCAACTCGGTCGTTCGCTCGCATTCGGCGAATTCGGGGAAAACCTCACGACCGAAGGGATCGACGTGAATGATGCGCGCATCGGGGAGCGATGGGGGGTCGGGACCACGCTTCTCGAGATATCCGAGCCGCGCGTGCCGTGCTGGCGGTTTGCTGTTAGGATGGACGACAAGTACTTCCCGCGGCGCTTCACCGAAGCGCTGCGTCCCGGGGCGTACCTGCGAATCCTCGTCGAGGGCGACCTCGCTGCAGGGGATGAGGTTCGGGTGATGGACAGACCGGATCATGACCTGACCATCCGGGATGTCTTTCGCATCTACTCACGGGACCGAGACGAAGCCGAACGGCTGCTGGCGGTCCCGCAGCTGTCAGAAAGGTGGCGGATGTGGGCCGAGAACTGGCTGCGGCGAGCGTGATTCCACGCTGGGTGCGCGATACGAGTGCTGACAGACTCGCTGGCGTCGTGCGACTGATGCTGGGGGTCCTATTCGTCATGACGGGGGCGATGAAGCTGGTCGTCCCGATGTTGGCCGACGCGTGGTCCGGTCAGTTGCTGGCTGCTAACCTCCCGTTCTATACCCTGACCCGCTGGACGGTGCCGTTCGTCGAGGTGGTGTTGGGTGGCATGTTACTGGCTGGCCTGTTTGCGCGGCTTGCCAGCGTCGCCGTCATCGGCATCATGGGAGCTGCCACCTATACGCACCTGGTGGTCGACGATCCGAGACTCTTTCCTCTTCAACCGAGCGAACCGGTCATACCACTCGTTGTCATCGCGATGAGCGTCTATGTCGTTTGGAGGGGTGCCGGCGCCTGGAGTCTGGATCTCAAGGCGACCGCAGCACGAGCCCACTGACACATGCAGCTCGGCTCGATCGATTGGGTGGTCGTTGCCGTCTACGGAGCCGTCACGCTCGTCCTCGGCTTCTGGTTCACGCGTCGCGCGGGACAGAACATCGAAGAGTACTTCGTGGCGGGGCGCTCGCTCCCGTGGTGGTTGGCCGGCACTTCGATCGCCGCCACCTTCTTCGCGACGGACGCGCCTCTCGCCACCGCGGCGCTGGTGCGCACGCAGGGGGTGTTCGGGAACTGGATCTGGTGGTACGAAGCGGCGGGTTTCCTCTTTCTCGTCTTCTTCTACGCCAAGCTCTGGCGA
>JBDGYO010000279.1:0-5518 GCA_039584015.1 Gemmatimonadota bacterium
CTCCAGATCGAGCTTCACCATCATGAGTTTCGGGAGCCCGGAATAGCGTCTGGTGGTGTAGACGAGCTTGCCGTCCGGCGTCCACGCGGTAGCCACTGAAGCATCGGCCTCGTACGTATGCCGCACGGGCAAGCCGCCCATCAGAGGCATCGTGTACAGCTCGGTCGGCCCTTCATACCGGGCGGTGAACGCAAGCGTCCTGCCGTCAGGCGATATGACGGGATTGGTTTCCTCAGCGTGGTGAGTGGTGAGTCTCTGTGCGACTCCCCCACTGGCCGACACTATCCACAGATCGCCCTCCGCAGCGAATACGAGCGTGTCACCATGCAGAGCCGGGTAGCGGTAGAACCCGGTGACGTACTCTTGCTCCGCCGGCACCTGCGCAGCCAGTGAGAGTGCGAAGACGAACTGCACCATCATCAACGTGATCCCGACGTGATTATGCATTTGAGGACCTCTCATGGCGGTTTGAGCGCTGGGCGGCGAGCGGCCGGCACGGAGACAGGCATCCCTCGTGCCCCACGAAGATGCAGCCTAGCTCGGGGAACCGCGAGACTCGCTGAGTTTGGGGTGCCATTTGGGGTCCCAGTCTGAGAAAGGCCGCCCCGACGAGCGACCTTCTGAATCGGCAACCGATTGAAATAGACCCGCTTGGGAGAATGCGCTGCCAGGGAATCGTCGCGAGGGCTGGAGAGCGGGTGGCCGCCAGTGGGGAGCCCGAAGAAGGGCGTACTGAAGCTTCAGTAAGGTGTTCTGAAGCTTCAAAAAGGCATTGCCAAGCTTCAAGACGGCGTTTCGAAGCTCGAAATCGACGAATTGAAGGTTCGAGTCGCCCTTTCGAACCTTCAGAACGCCGATTCCAACCTTGAGAACGATCGTCTCAAGCTTCAAAGCGGCGTGCTTAAGCTTCGAAACGACCGCCAGGTGGCCCCGTTTGTAAGCCGTACATGGCCGTTTGTGAGCTTCCCGCACCCCTTTGTAAGCATACAAACGACGAATGCAAGCCTGCAAACGGCCGATGCAGGCTCGCAAACGGTCGATGTAAGCCTACAAACACCTGATGTAAGCCTGCAGATTACGGATGCAGGCTTACAAGCGGCCGATGTAAGCTCTCAAACGACCGACGTAAGCTAGCAAACGATCGATGTAAATGGACCAGGTGAAACGACGGATTGAATTGCAGGATCGCTGGCTATCAACGCCGAATACTACCTGCGGCAGGACGCCAAGAGCTACAGGAGTTCATCAGTCGGGAACCCTGCCTGCCGAGGGCCGTCGGATGAGGCGTGATGTCAGGGCGGCAGGTCGGGAGTCCCGGGACATTTTCCGTGACACCCTGTTTCGGAATCGCGTAACTCGATGCGCCGCCAGGGAATCGTCGCGAGGGGTGGAGAGCGGGTGGCGGGGAAGAGCGCACGCGGGTGGATGGGTGTGGCGGAGGGGGCGTGACCCCCGACGCGCGCGGGGGGTTGCGGTGATGGGGGAAGCGGACGCGAGTGGATGAGAGGTGTGGCGGGGGCGTCAACCGGCCGAAACAACAGCGGCGGCTTCGATGGAAGCCGCTTCACCAATGCGCCGCCAGGGAATCGAACCCCGAACCTACTGATTAAGAGTCAGTTGCTCTGCCAATTGAGCTAGCGGCGCGCGGGGGATAAGTATCGCCGCGCCCCTGCCCCGATGCAACCCCGTCTCGGGCTCCCCTAGGGCCGCCGCAGCGACCCCGCGGCCCGATCGGCATCGGGCGTGATGGTGAGCTCCAGCTCGTCGCCCGGCAGGACCGACATCGTCTCCGTCGCGAAGCTCGCGGCACCCACCAACCGCACCATGATCTGCACCTCGGTCCACGTCCAGCGGAAGGTGAGCGCCCGCTGTGTATTCCCCGGCACGGTGCCGATGCGCCTCTCCGGAACGGCGGGGGCCATGGCGTAGACGGCGGCGTCGTAGAAGTTCTGGTTCTTCACGTGGAGCGTGAGCACGGGCTCCGAGCGCGGTGTCAGCTCGTCCTGACTGCTGCCCGATCCACCGCTGCACGCCACACCGGCGAGTACGAGCCAGATCGCTACCCTACTGCGGTTCATCGCCCTCATGTGACCCTCCTCGGCAGCGGTCGGGCACACCGGCCGGACGCATCCCCCATGCAACTTCCTGTGTCTCACAAGGTACAATACACTCACCAGACCGGACTGTGTACATTCCGACCCTATGACAATCGCGACGGCCCTGCTCGCCGTTTCTGCCAGCTTCGCTTCCCTCCAGCAGGACAGCACTCCGCTGCCCGATACTATCGTGCAGCTGCCGGAGTTCGTCGTGAGCGGCACGCGCTCCACTCGGGAGCCGCGCATCGAGCAGGCCGCGAGCCTGACCCTCACGATTCCGAAGGCGGAGACGATCAGCTCCAGTGTGATCGCCGCCGACCTGTTGCGGGACATCCCCGGCGCGTACGTGCAGCAAACCTCTGCCGGACAGGGTGCTGTGGTCCTGCGGGGGCTCGTGGGCAACCAGGTGCTGTACCTGGTGGACGGTGTCCCCATGAACAACGGGACGTATCGCGATGGACCGGGACAGTACTTCGCCACCATCGACCCGGAGCTCGTGGATCGCGTGGAGGTCGTGCGCGGCCCTGCCTCGGTGCTGTACGGCTCCGACGCCCAGGGCGGCGTCGTCAACGTACAGACCCGATCGACTCCGTCCGCCGGCGCCCGCAGCCTGTACGTGGCGGGCAACTACTCCTCGGCCGATCACGGCTTCCGCGGGCGAGCGTCGGTCGGGTTCGCCGGCTCCACCTGGCGCCTCGGGCTGGGCGGCTCGGTGGTGACGACCGGCGATCTCCGCGCCGGCGGGGACCTCGGCAAGCAGGTGCCGACGGGTTTCAGTGCGGAGGGCGTGGACCTGGACTTCGGCTTCATGCCCAACGACCGACACGCGCTCGATATCGCCGTGCAGCACTTCTCGATGCACGGCGTGCCGCGCTACGACCGCTACGTGGACTTCCGGGCCCCGGCGCCGGGCCGGGATACGGAGCATCTGTTCGAGCCGCAGACCCGCCAGCTGGCCTATGCACGCTACGCCTTCACGCCGCACCGGACGGCGCTCTCGACGCTCGAAGCCACCGTGAGTCTCGCCACCCAGTACGAGGGACGCACCCGCGTGAGGCGGGAACCCAGCGGCGACGCGGCCGACGAGCGCACCCTGTGGCGCGATGACGTCTATACCCCCGGGGTGAGCCTGGTAGGCACCAGCATGACAGCGTTCGGCGGGGCGCCGGTGCTGCTCACCTGGGGCGCCGACTACTACCACGACCGGCTCTCCAGCGAAGGAGGGCAGGAGGAGATCAGCACCGGAACGCTCACCGAGCTGACTCGCCAGACGGCCACCGGGGAGATCGCGACCGGGAGTTTCCCCGACGGCGCCAACGCGGACCGCCTCGGGGTGTTCCTCAATGCCGAGACCAGCGCGACCGATTGGCTCCGGCTCACGCTCGGGGCCCGCTGGAGCTGGTTCCGCAACGAGGCTGACGTCGGACTCGAGCTGGGCGGGTTCGTGGTGAACACCAGCTCGGATCTCACCGGCCAGCTCGGCGTGGTCGTGGCGCCGGCGCCCGCGTGGCGCATCGCGGCGCGCCTCGCCGAGGGCTTCCGCGCTCCCAACCTGTACGATCTCACGCGGGCCGGTCCGGTTCCAGGGGGCATCGCGCTGCCCAATCCCGACGCGACGCCGGAGAAATCCTTGAGTGGCGAGCTGTCCGTGCGGTACCAGCGGAACGAAGCGGTGTTCGACCTGACCGGCTACTACACGCGCATCAGCGACTTCATCGATCGCGTGCCCGGGGAGTTCCAGGGCGACACGATGTTCAACGGGGAGCGGGTGTTCCAAGGGCAGAACGTGGGCACGGCCCGCCTGTGGGGTATCGAGGCCCAGGCGGCGAGGACCTTCGGGCCAATCCAGCTGGACGCGACCCTGCTGTACACCTTCGGGGAACAGGACGCGCCCGACGGCGGCAGCGTGGAGCCGATGTCCAAGATCCCACCCCTGGGCGGCCACGCCGCCGTGCGCTGGACGTCGCCCAAACACCCCGTGTGGGTGGAGTACCTGTTGCGGTGGGCGACGCGCCAGGACCGACTCGGCACCCGCGACCTCGACGATCCGCGAATCCCCAAACCCGACGGCACCGAGGGGTTCGCGGTGCACGGCTTCCGCGCCGGCTGGACCATCGCCGACCGGCTCACGCTCACCGCCGGGTTCGAGAACGTGCTGGACGCGCTGTACCGCAACCACGCCAGCGGCGTGGACAACGCGGGCAGGCACGTGTGGCTCGGCGTGTCGTGGCGGGGAGCGTTCTAGACGGACTGTGCAGGGAAGGTGGGAGTGCCCCCAAGGGGAGTCGAACCCCTGTCGCCACCTTGAAAGAGTGGAGTCCTTACCGCTAGACGATGGGGGCGGAGATAGCGGTAACGGGATTCGAACCCGTGTTTCAGCCTTGAGAGGGCTGCGTCCTCACCCCTAGACGATACCGCCACAGACCGGCAAACCGGCCGCCGGGACCACACAATATCACAGGGCCCAAAAGCCCACGCAACCCGGCCCAGCGACCGACCTTGACAATGCCAGGTACTTTGTAACATAAAGTTACTGGCCCTTTGGCGCCTGGCACGGCACACTTCCTCGTACCGATGCACGCGTCGCGGAAACCGGGCGACGACCGCCCCCGTAGGTGAGGTAGCAATGGGAACCACTGGCGAAGCACTCGTCCCGGCGCAGGAGCTCTCCGAACGCTCTCGCGGCGTCGCCCTCATCCTCGGCGGCGCGCTCGGCGTGTTCGGCGCCCATCGCTTCTACACCGGCAAGGTGGCCACGGGGATCCTGCAGCTCTGCACCGTGGGGGGCTTCGGCCTCTGGTGGTTGTACGACATGATCGTCATCACCTCCGGCTCGTTCCGTGACGCCGAGGAGAAGCGGGTATGGCACTGGTGGGAGCCCAACCCGCAGGGGCTGTCGCGCGGCCAGCACGGTCCGCAATTCGAGCTCGTGCTGGATGAGCTCGACATCATGCGGGGCGAGATGAACGAGCTGGGCGAGCGCGTGGACTTCATGGAGCGGGTCCTCACACGGACGCAGGAGCGGAACGCGCTGCCGCGATCCGCCGAAGAGCACTGAGTCCACCCCACACGCTATTCTCACGCGGGCGGCAGTCACGTGCCGCCCGTTTTGCATCTCCGTACCGAGAGCGTCGCCATTGACGGCACCATCCCCGAGAGGTATTGGGAATGGCATGGCAGACTCCCCTCTGAGGGCTCCAGGACACACCGGCCGCTCCGCCGAGGCAGCCGAGTTCTACCGTCTGCGCCGCCGCCTGCGCCTGGCGCTCGGGGCACTGGTGCTCGTCACCGCGGTCGGGGTCCTGGGCTTTCTGCTGATCGGCGGTGCGGGCCAGGGCGTCGTGGACGCCGTGTACATGACGATCATCACCCTCACCACCGTCGGGTTCGGCGAGATCGTCGACATGTCCAACAACCCGGCG
>JBDGYO010000280.1:0-4230 GCA_039584015.1 Gemmatimonadota bacterium
ATCGCGAACCACCTGGTCCTTCTCGAGGTAGTCCAGCGCCTCGTGCAGGTCTCGTGGCAACTCGTCGATGCGATACTTGCGCCGCTCGCGATGGCTCATGGTGAAGATGTTCTTATTCACCGGGTCGGGCGGCGTGAGTTTCTGCTCCACGCCGTCGAGCCCCGCCGCGAGCTGCACGGTCAGCCCAAGATAGGGGTTGGCCGCGGGATCCGGCATCCTCAGCTCGCACCGCGTTCCGTGGCCGCGCCGCTCAGGAATCCGCACCAGCGGGGAGCGGTTGCGCATGCTCCACGCCACGTTCACGGGCGCCTCGAAGCCGGGCACCAACCGCTTGTAGCTGTTCACCAGCGGGTTGGTGATAGCGCAGAACCCGCGAGCGTGCTTCAGCAGCCCGGCGATGTAGGCCAACCCCACGTCGGAGATCTGCCAATCCGCCTTCGCGTCAAAGAACGCGTTGTCGCCGTCCTTGAACAGCGATTGGTGCGTGTGCATGCCGGAGCCGTTCTGCCCGAAGATCGGCTTGGGCATGAACGTCGCGGCGAATCCGTGCCGGTAGGCGACGTTCCGCACGATGAACCGGAACGTGGCCAGGTTATCGGCGGTCGTGAGCGCGTCGGCATAGCGGAAGTCCACCTCGTGCTGGCCCTCTGCCACCTCATGGTGCCCCGCCTCCACTTCGAACCCGAGCGCCACCAAGTCCTCGATGATGAGGCGGCGGATCGGCTCGGCCTTGTCGGCCGGTGCGAGATCGAAGTACCCGCCGGCGTCGTGCGTGTCGAGCGACGGATGGCCGTTCTCATCGAGGTGAAAGATGAAGAACTCCGCTTCGACGCCCGCCATCATCTCGTAGCCCAACTTCGCGGCCCGTTCGATCTGGCGGTTGAGCGCCCCGCGCGGACAGCCCGGGAAGGGCGTCTCGTCGGGGTTGTTGATGTCGCAGATCAGCCGCGCGACGCGCCCGCCCTCGTCGTCGTACGGGAAGATCTTGAACGTGCCGAGGTCGGGCTTGAGGATCATGTCGCTCTCCTCGATTCGGACGAAGCCCTCGATCGAGGAGCCGTCGAACATGATCTCCCCCTCCAGCGCCTTCTGGAACTGGCTGCGGGGTACCTCGACGTTCTTGTTTATCCCGGTGATGTCCGTGAACTGGAGACGCAGGAAGTCCACCTGCATCTGGTCGCACAGCTGCAGGATGTCGGCCGTGGTCGCACCGCGGGTGTCGATGTGGTTCTCGCGCAGGTCGGGTTTCGGGTTGCGGGTGGGCGCGGAAATGGACTTGACCTCTGACACGGTGCGCTCCTTGAGTGGCGGGTGGGTGGCCGACGAACTCGCGGGACGCAGTACGCTAGCGGAACCGTGCCCCGGTGTCAAGCAGATCATGCAAAATCTGCGCGACTCAAGTGTCAGTATGGAAAAACAGGGCTAGAATCGGGACTGATGTTGCCAGAATTGGGCTAATCTTGCAGAGATTTTGGATCGCCTACTGGGCCCCGGCGGGCCCGTCAGCCCACCTCCAGGGAGTCCAGCAGGTTCCACAGCTCCTGAGCCGAGAACTCATTGAACCGGGTCTCCACGTCTTTCTCGTCCCACTCCAGGAAGATCCAGCCGGAGAGCCGGTGCAGGTTGCCGGAGATGAAGTGAAAGCGGCCCCGAAAAGCACCCACTTCTGGGTCGGTCGAGGTTTCGAGCAGCACGTCCCAGCGACTCTCACCCCGCTCGAGCTCGCCCATCTGGCGCGCCTTGATCTGGTTCCACGGCGGGTCAAACTGCGTGGATTTTGGCTGGTCCTCTGCGTCCGGCGCCATGTGCGCTACAGTAATGCCACCAGAGCGGGCACGCTAGCACATCGATCACGCTTGCGGCCACCCGCAAGCCCCCGAGTGTGGGTCACTTGCCCCGGCGCGTGACTATATTTCCCGCTCTCGGAACCACCCTGAATCAGTCACGGATGACTCTATGAGCACGACTTCCGGACACGCCTGTTCGAACTGCGGCGCCTCCCTCTCCTCGGGGGCAAAGTTCTGCCACGCCTGCGGCACGTCGATCACTACCCAGAAATCGGGTCTGCCGGGCTTCGTTTGGATCCTCGCCGGGCTCGCGGCGGTCACGTTGGTCGCGGTGATCGCCTTCCAGGCGGGGCGCTCGGGCGCGCCGCAAGCGGGTCCAGCGGCTGCGGGCGCACCAGTCGGTGGTGCGGGCGGCGGCATGCCCGATCTAGCCAACATGAGCCCACGGGAGCAGGCCGACCGCCTGTTCAATCGCGTCATGACCGCCCACGAGCAGGGTGACCAGGGGTCGGTGGACCTGTTCAAGCCGATGGCCCTCCAGGCCTACGGCATGATCGGCACGCTGGACCCCGACGCGCACTACCATGTGGGCGTCATGCAGGTCGTCACGGGCGAGGAGGACGACGCCCGTGCCAGGGCCGACTCGATCGAGGCGCTGGTCCCCGGCCACCTGTTCGCCTTCATGCTGCGCCTCTCGGCGGCCCGAATGGAGGGCGACGAAGCCGCCGCGCTTGAGGCGTACCGAGGATTCCTCGCCAGCTACGACGGGGAGATCGCGGCCGGGCGGCAGGAATATGCGGATCATCAACGGGCGGTCGACTCGTTTCATCAGCAGGCGCTCGACGAGACTCAGTGATCATCCGCCTCGCCCACAGCCCCGATTCGGACGACGCGTTCATGTTCTACGCGTTGGCGGCCGGCAAGATCGCGACCGGCGAGCGGCGCTACGAGCACGAGCTGCAGGACATCGAGACGCTGAACCAGCGCGCCCTCAGGGGGGAGCTGGACGTCACCGCAGTCTCGATACACGCCTACGCCTACCTGGCCGAGCGGTACGCGCTCCTGCCGCACGGAGCTTCGATCGGGGACCGCTACGGCCCCCGGCTCGTCGCGCGCGGGCCGGCGCCGCCGGATCCCCGCGAAGCGATCAAGGGTATGCGGATCGCCATTCCCGGGCGCCTCACGACGGCAGCCCTGGCCCTGCAGCTGTACCAGCCCGACTTCGAGCCAGTGTTGACCCCGTTCGACGAGATCGAGGATGTCGTGGGGCGCGGCGACGTTGATGCGGGCCTCCTGATTCACGAAGGGCAACTCACCTTTTCCGAGGGTGGGCTCCACCTGTGGCTCGACACAGGCGAGTGGTGGCATGGGGAGACCGGCCTGCCGCTCCCCCTAGGAGGCAACGCGGTACGACGTGATCTGGGGGAGGAGTTGATCGCCGCCATCTCCCAGGACCTCCGGGCAAGCATCGTGTACGGGCTGGAGCACCGGGAAGAGGCCCTCACACACGCGATGCAGTACGCCCGGGGGCTCGATCGGACGCTGGCCGACCAGTTCGTCGGGATGTATGTCAACGACTACACGGTGGATTACGGGGAGAAGGGGCGGCGGGCAGTGCAGACGCTCCTCGAGCGGGGAGCCGACGCAGGGATCATCCCCCATCAGGTACCGGTCACCTTCGTGGGCTAGGCGCGCCGCGGCAGCGTGCGCGACGGCGCTGCTCGCAGCCTGCTCGCCGGCTCCCCAATGGGTCGCCGTGAGCGGCGACAGCTTGCTCCTGCTGTACAGCCCCGACCTGGCGACCGCCGATACGATTGGCGTAGCGGCCGCCCTCCTCCCTGGAGAGCGCATCACCCATCTGGTTTCGGACGCGAGCGGCTCCGGCTCGCACGCCCTGGCGGTCGGCGACACGGCGGGGGCGATCATCACGGTGCGGCACCGGGACGGCCGGGTGCTGGAACGCATCGGCCTCGAGGGTGTGCCCACCGCGGTCGCGATGCACCCCGACGGGCACACCCTCATGGTGGCCACCTCCCCCGGAACCGCGGAAACGCAAGAACGCAGCACACTCCACTTCATTCCCCTCGACGCCGCCCGGACGGCAGCCCAAGCCGAATTGTGCGACCGACCCGCCCGCGCAATGGTCCCTTTTCGGGACCGTTCGATTCGCAGAACCGCAGGACCACATGAGCGAACCGTGTAGGCCTGCGGGCGCCGGACTGTCCTCGAACGCCACTCTCATCTACGTGCTCTGTGGGGAGACGGGCACGCTGCTCTACTTCGACCGGGCGCGGCTGACCCTGTTCGACTCCCTGGTGGTCGGCGGCGGCGCCTCCGGCCTCGCCATGACGCCGAACCGGCACCAGGCTGTGGTGACGCGGCCGCGCGCGAACGAGGTTGCGATCTTGGACCTGCGAGGTCGCCGGGTGGCAGACCGGGCCGC
>JBDGYO010000281.1:0-3938 GCA_039584015.1 Gemmatimonadota bacterium
TCCTTGGCGACGTCAACGGCATAGCCCTCCTCGCGGAGGCCCATTTCGATGAACCCTGCGACCTTCCGGTCGTCCTCGACTACGAGAATGCGCATTGCGGTTGAACCCTAGCCGAAGCTCGCTAACTCGTTGTTAAACACACCGTTAACTCTTCTTTATGAAGCCGATTCCAGGGTCCGGGGGATCTGCAGCGTGAAGCGGGCGCCCTTGCCCAGCGTGCTCTCCACCCGCAGGTCACCGCCCAACAGCCTGGCCAGCTTGCGGGACAGCGCGAGCCCCAATCCGGTTCCGCGCTCCGTCTCCTTGCCGGCCCGCTCGAAGGCCTGGAAGATCACCGCCTGCGCCTCGGGGGCGATGCCCTCACCGTTGTCGACCACGTCGAACCTCAACGCGCTGTCGTCGCTGCGGAGCTCGACTTGAATCACGTCATCCACCGGCGAGTGGCGCACTGCGTTGGTGAGGAGATTGATGAGGATTTGCCTGACCCGCTGGGGGTCGGTGCGTGCGGGTATCGGCTCGTCAGGGCCCGAGAGCCGCACCCGGATACCGCGGCGTTCCGCCGCGGGCTCCACCGTGGCCACTGACTCCTGGATGACAGTCCAGATGTCCGCCTCCGTGATCACCGGCTCGAGCTTGTCGGCTTCGAGGCGGCTCAGGTCGAGAAGGTCTTCCAGCAGGGTGAGCGCGCGCTCCGCCGATTCCTGCACCTCCAGTGCTGACCGCGGTGTCTGGGGCGCGGTCTTCCGGATCCACAGCTCGGTCCAGCCATGCACGGCTGTGAGCGCATTACGCAACTCGTGGTTGGTCATCGCGAAGAAACGCTCCCGCGAGTGATGCAGCGAGCGAAGCTCCTTCAGCAGGCCCTCGCGCTCGGCGAAGGAGCGCGCGTTCTCCACGGCGACGGCGGCGTGGCCTGCCAGCATGACGGCGAAGGACTCATCCTCGGTCGTGAACTCGGGCGACCCCTGCTTGTCTGCGAGGTAGAGATTTCCGATGGCGCCGGTGCGGCCAACGATCGGCACGCCGAGAAACGACTGCATGTGCGGATGGTGGTCTGGAAAGCCGTACGCCCGGGGGTCTCGGCTCACATCCCGCACCCGCAGAGGGCGGGGGTCCTTGATCACCGCGCCCAACACACCCTTGCCCGTGGGGGCGTCCCCGATCTTCGAGCGCTGCATCTGGGGGATCCCGCTGGCGACGAACGTCTCCAGCTCCACGCCGTCGATGGAGAGGATACCGAGCGCCGCGTACCGCGCGCCGATGACCTCGCGCGCGGAGTCGACGACGGATTGAAGCACTTTGTCCAGCTCGTGTTCGGCGGTGATCCGTATGGTCGCCTGTGAGAGGCGCTCAACCCGCTGCCAGATCTCGCTGAACTCGATTCGGGAGGTCGAGGACATACCCCGACAAGCTATTCGAGGCCGGTGCAGGGGGCCAGGCCTGTTGTGCGCGGGCGAGGAGCGGTAATCTGTCCCTACCATCAGCCGGGTGAAGCGTCTTGGACCCGACTATCACCGTCCTGGTCTACTCATCCCTCGCCGCGGCCGCCGCCGCGCTTGGGGCGGCCCCGCTCGTCGTGCGACAGCGCCTGCCCATCGCGTGGATCGGCTGGTCCAACGCGCTCGCGGCGGGCTTGATGCTGGGCGCTGCCTACGCTCTGCTCTTGGCCGGTCTGGACCTGAGTGCCGGCGCGGGCGCCACCGGGGCGCTGATGGGCATCGCGTTCGTCTACTGGACCCACGCCGTATCGCGCACGACCGAACTCGAGCTCAACCGACTGGAGGAAATGGGTGCGGACTACGGCTACAAGATCCTGCTGGTAAACACCCTGCATTCCTCGGCCGAGGGGGTGGCCATCGGTGCGGCGATGGCGGTGAGTCTCCCGTTCGGAGCCCTCGTGGCGCTGGCCATCGCGGCACACAACGTGCCCGAGGGCACTGTGCTCTGTTCCGTGCTCACGAGCCGCGGCGTGCGGCTGTCGGACGCCTCGGGACTGGCGGTCGTCACCAACGTGACACAGGTGCTGCTCGCGGTCGTGACGTTCGCGATCGTGGCGGCCGAGCCCAGCGTGCTCCCCTGGGCGCTCGGGGTCGCGGCCGGCGCGCTCGTCTTTCTCGTGCTCTTCGAGCTGTTGCCTGAGTGCTACCGACAGGCCGGTCCTCGGAGCATCGCGCTGGTGACGATCGTGGCCATGGGGATCGTGGTGCTGTTGAGTGGGCGGGGAATCTGATGGACGCGATCCTGCTGGTCTTTGGCTGCGGGGTCCTCACGGCGTTGGCGACCGGCTTGGGGGCCGTGCCCTTCGCGTTCGTTCGGTCGGTCTCTGCCCGCACGATTGCGTACTCCAACGCCCTTGCGTCCGGGCTCATGCTGGGAGCGAGCTTCGGGCTGGTCGCCGAGGGCACCCGGTTTGGCGCCTGGCAGACCATTCTCGGCGGGATGGCAGGGGTCGCGTTCATCCTCGCCACGGAGCGGTACCTGCGGGTGCGGGACATCCACTTCGGGGAGGCGCACGGGCAGGGCGCGCGTTCGATGGCGCTGATCCTCATCGTCATGACAGTGCACTCGTTTGCAGAGGGCGTGGCGGTTGGGGTGTCGTTTGGGGGAAGCGCGACCCTCGCCTTCGTCATCGTCGTGGCCATCGCGGTTCACAACATTCCCGAGGGCCTGGCGATCAGTGCGGTGCTGCGACCGCGCGGGGTATCCGTCGCGGGGTGTGCCGGGTGGAGCATTGTATCGTCGCTGCCTCAGCCCATTATGGCCGTACCGGCGTATTTGGCCGTCGGGGCGTTTGCGCCGCTGCTACCCTATGGTATCGGCTTTGCTGCGGGCGCCATGGTGTTCATGGTGTTCGAGGGGCTCCTCCCCGAGGCGTACGAGCGCGGGCGCAAGGCGGGTGTCGCGTTGCTCGCAGCCCTCACCCTCGTGGGGATGATGGTGTTCCAGCAGTGGCTGTAGAAGGGAGTGAGCCGCACCGATGCAACGAGGGGAGCGCCTCCTGGCGCCCCCCTCTTCTGTCATCTCGGCCGCTGCGAACCTAGAACGGCTGGAAGCCGCGCGACCCGAACGTCTCCATCGACAGGTGATCGGCCAGCGGGTATGCGTACGCGAGCGCCACCAGGATGACGGCCACCACGACCCAGGCCCAGATCTTGTCGAACACCAGGAGCTTTCGGGGCTCGCCCTCCAACGGCTCGGCGAACTCCAGGGCCGGCTGCTGCGCCTTTCTCCCCGCGGTCACCGTCCCCAGCATGACCAGCAGGAAGAATGCCGCGCTGACGAACAGCAGAATGCCGCCCCCAGCCGAGAGGAGGGTGAGGCCCTCCCACTGCGCGGCGGCCTCGGCCCCACCGTAGTTCGCCTCGTACACGCGCCGCGGCATACCCATGATCCCGGTGATGTGGTTGGAGATCGAGAAGAACATCATGCCCAGGAACCACAGATAGGGCTGCCACTTGGCCAGCAATCCCAGCTCCAGGTCCCGGTCCACCAGCTTCGGGACCAGCCAGTAACACACGCCCATGAAGGTGAGTGCCACGGCCGAGCCCACGGTCAGGTGGAAGTGTCCCTGGATCCAGGCCGTGTTGTGCACCACCGCGTTCATGCCGAATGCCGCATTGATCGCGCCACCGAGGCCGC
Source organism: Gemmatimonadota bacterium (assembly GCA_039584015.1). Lineage (GTDB taxonomy): Bacteria > Gemmatimonadota > Gemmatimonadetes > Gemmatimonadales > GWC2-71-9 > WVYX01. The sequence continues at coordinate 3,640 of JBDGYO010000281.1, forward strand.
CGATGGCGAAGAGCATCATGCTCAGGAGCACGGCTGCGACCAGGGGATTCCCCCACGGTAGCTTGCCGATCCAGTCGAGCAGCCCGGTGGCACCGCGCATCCGTCCCGCAACTTCGAGGGACGCGGTCACCGTGAACGCCGTGACGAAGCTGGGGAACAGGATGGCGAACGTGCTCACCGTGTGCGCCATCTTCCACCCGGCGGAGATCCCCGGGTCCATGAACTGGTGGTGAAAGCCCACCGGCGTCGAGAGGATGATGAACAGTGCGAACACCATCCGGGCGAGCGGGTCGCTGAAC
>JBDGYO010000282.1:0-3903 GCA_039584015.1 Gemmatimonadota bacterium
TGCAATCTCTGCTTGGGCTAAAATAGCTTTTACGGTAATACTTATTATAGGTTATGGATTCTTAACCTATTATCAAATTAAAGGTAATTCACAAGCTATATCAGAACTTAAATTGATGATTGAAGATTTAAGAACGTATGATCAAAGAGAAATAGAAATACTTTCTGATAAAATTGTAGAACTTAAACTTAAATTAAAAACAAACGACCAAGAAGATATAGAAACAATAAAAGAACTATATTATTTAAAAGGTCAACTAAACAAGTAGGTTATGAAAGAAAGATTACAAAACTGGTTAACGACATTAATAGGAGCTGTACTTATGCTTACAGCTATAACAATGTATGTCCTTAGCAAAGTTAAGGATTTTGATGTCTCTCTAATCGAAATGGCATCTGTTGCTGTTCTTGGTTGGGTTTTTCTTACAGCTAGAGATACACTACTTGAAGGTATGTTTATGAATTTATTCAAGATTAAGAAATAGAATAAATTAGTTAATTAGTAATAATAATAATAGTAATAAAATGAAAAAGTCTAAGAAATCAAGCAACACGGTATCATCTTATGCTTTCGGAGGAGTTTTTAATAGTTATTTAAATACCGATGACGAAGTAGATTTAAAAAGAGTCAAAAGACAAGCCAAAAAAAGAAGAAGAAAGGCAAAACGTAAAAGATGGTGTAGAAATCTATTCGGAGGATTAGAAACATGTGGTAGATCTTCTGGGAAATCAGCTAATTAGAAAATCTTATGGCAAAGAGAAAGAGTAAAAAAGACATGCCATGCAATAGACCAACCAAGTCGAATAGACCTGGTAAAAAGAAAATGGTCAAAGCATGTAAGGACGGAAAAGAAAAAATAATTCATTTCGGTGCTTCCGGATATGGCCATAATTACTCTGCCGCTGCTAGAAAATCGTTTAGAGCAAGACATAAATGCGCAACAGCAAAAGATAAATTCACCGCAAGATATTGGGCCTGCAAACATTTGTGGGCAGGCTCAGGCGGAAGTACTAAAAGTTCTCCGAAAGGAAGAAGAGGTAAATACTAGATTATGGCTGAATCTAAAAGTAAGAAGTCTAAGAAAGGAACTACTTCAAAAAAGAACAAACCTGCTCTTTGGAAAAGAATTGTAGCTAGAATAAAAGCTGGATCAAAAGGCGGTAAACCTGGTCAGTGGTCAGCTAGAAAAGCTCAACTAGCGGTAGCTGCTTATAAAAAAGCTGGAGGAGGATACGTTGGTAAAAAATCTAAAAAGAATAGCTTATCTAAGTGGACTAAACAAAAATGGAGAACAGCTTCCGGTAAAAAGTCCTCTGAAACAGGAGAAGCTTACGCACCTAGTAAAACAATATCTAAACTGAAAAGCACAGCAAAAGGAAGGAAAAAGCTTGCTGCAGCCAACAGAAAGAAGAGAGCCGCTACTAAAGCAGGTAAGCAATACGCTAAACACGGCTTACACAAAGGCAAAAAAAGATAAATTAAATTTGAAAACCTCCCACTTAAATATAAAAAACGTATTAATACTTTTGCTATTAGTAGTTATCTTTTTTTTAAGATGGTGTTCGACAAAACCTATTGTAGAACCAATTGTAAAAACTACGGTGATAGAAAAGATAGAGTATGATACTGTATATCAAGTAACACCTAAATATGTACCTATACCAGGTCCTGTTATACACGACACAACATACATACCTAGAGAAATTGATACAGCCTTTATACTAAAAGACTACTTCGCATTATATCCGTATTCTGATACATTGCATTTTGATAGTTTAGATATAATCATAAATGACACTGTAACTAAAAACAAAATAAAAAATCGAGTGTTAGAGTATGAGTTACTTTACCCAACAAAAACTATAACGATAATAAATGACAGGTATTTGAATAGAAGAGAATTATATTTAGGACCTTCATTATCAGCATCTAAAAGCGGTTTGAAGTTTGTTGGAATAGAGAGCATTTACAGAACTAAGAAAAACACAACATTCAAGATTAATGCCGGTATAAATGATAATCTAGGTATTCAAATTGGGTTAGGTATGCATTGGAAAATAAAGTTTAAGAACTAATGGATTACAAAGAATTACAAAAACAGATTATAGATACAGCAAAAAGCTATGTAGGTATTAAAGAAATAAGAGGTAATCTTGGTTGGACCAGTCAAGCGTTTGAAGATAAAATGCTAGAAACAGGTTGGAAAACAGGACAAGCTTGGTGTGCATATTTTACCGAATTAGTATGGTCAGAAGTTTATGATTCCGTTGGGTTAGCCAAAAACCTTGACAGGTATTTTAGTGGTTCTGCACGTAGAACCTTACTTAAATTTTCCGAAGCTGAAGGTTGGGAAACAGGAACTGTCCCTGTCCCAGGAGCTGTAGCTATTTGGAAACTTGTAAAGGGAGGTAAAGATAAATGGCAAGGACACGCAGGAATTGTAACTAAAGTGCTTGATTCTCACATGGAAACCGTAGAGGGCAACACTAATTCAGGAGGATCAAGAGAAGGCGATGTAGTCGCAGAAAAGACTCGTAAATACAAATTTACCGTTCAAAACGGACTTGCATTAGAGGGGTTTTTATATCCTAAAGGTATTAAACCTCCTGTACCTTTTAAAAATAAAACGGAAGGAGACGCATTTAGATATTGGGTGAATACTAACCATTCTGAAGTAGCCAAAAGACTAGATTTAGATATTAAGGGATCTTTCTTTAATTCTTTTATTACAAAGGCGTATAATGAGCTGGGAGAAAAATACTCGATTTAATATTATCAATGGCTTACAAAAGAAATTATAAAAAAGAGTACAAAAAGTTTCAATCATCTTCAGAGCAAAAAAAGAAAAGAGCTCAAAGAAATAAAAGAAGAAGACAAGCTTTAAAAAATGGCCGTGTAAAAAAAGGCGATGGCTTTGACTTGGCGGAAATTAAAACAAAACTCGGGAATATAGTTATAAGAAAAAAGAAGAAAAGCCAAAATAGAGGATCAAAAACAGATATGCCGGGAGATAAAAAAGCTCGTGGCAAAGGTCAAAAAAAGAATCAACCTAAAAGAAAAAAGAAATAGTTATGGCAGCAAAGAAAAAAGCTTTTAAAGCACACCCAATGTACAAGGGTAACAAAATGAAAATGGCTAAAACTATGAAAGACCATTTGTCTTTAAAGAAACAAGGATATACGCATACAAAACCTAAAAAGAAAACTAAAAAGAAATAGATATGGACTCGAAAAAGTTAAAGAAAATTTCAGCTGAATTAAAGAAGGCATCAAAAATGCACATGTCTCAAGCTTTAAGAATCGATGCTATCTTGAACAGCATGAATAAAACGAAAAAGAAGAAGTAACATAAAAGGTAATCTTTTTGCTGAATAACTAATTAGTATATATTTTTGTAACTATGAAATGGAGCATCGATAAATTAAGGTACATTTTTCCAAACAGGCCATTTGGCAAGACTCATAAAGAAAACAGAAACGCTAGACTAGTAGATGTAAATGCTGTTATCTCAGATATTAATGAGGTGTTAGTAGAAATTGAAGCTGAAATACCAGAACAAACTAAAGAATCAATTTATATTGTAACAGGAGGTAATGGTACTGGTAGTCCAGATCCATTAACCAAGATTTTGTTGTCTGGAGATGATGTTTGGGATTTTAATTTAGTACAATCAGGTGCTTACAAAAGCGTAGAATGTGCTTATACAGGTACAGGAACAGTTATTGAAAATAGCGGTAAAACATCTTTATCTCCTTATGGAGAAAGTTTAACTCATAATGAATCATTTAGCGGACTTGTAGCATTTACTCAAAGTGCAGAAATGATGACAGCAGGCTCTGAAGGAGGTGGTACTACAATTTTAAATATATATGGATTGGCAGATGGTGGAGGTACACTAATAGAA
>JBDGYO010000283.1:0-4268 GCA_039584015.1 Gemmatimonadota bacterium
GAACGCGGCGCTCAGCACCAGCGACGCCAGCCCGATGTTCACGAGACCCATCGGCGTCGCCTCGGGGTTGCCGAGGTGCGCCGCGGCGAAGATCACCGCCAGCGCCACGCTCGCACCCACCTTCCCCGCCGCCTTCGCGAGACGGGCCAACGGGAAGCCGCGGAACAGCAGCTCTTCCGCCAGCGCGGCTACCGCCAGTCCCACCAGCACCGGCAGCGCCACCGCGAGAAAGGCCGTGAGCGGACCGCCCGTGAACTCGAGCCCGGCACTCCCGAACAGCACTGCGAACAGGAGTGCGCCCAGCGCCATGACGAGCCCGATCCCCATCCCCCGCCCGAAGGCGCGGGAGTCACGCGGGGGCCCACGCCACCCCACCATCTCCCAGTCCGCCAACCGGTGGCGCACCAGGAGCGCATTCACGAACAAGGCCCCCACCACTAGCGGGATCGTCTGCGCAGCGATCCCGAACGGCCCTGCTTCCCACGAAGGGGGGACCGCGAGACTCAACGGCACCGCGATCATGGCCACCGCGAGGTAGTAGCCAAACAGCGCGGCGAGGGCCCGAAACACGACGCGCGCCCTAAAGGAGCGCGCGCGTCGTCACCGCGACCCCAACCAGCATCGCCAATCCCAACCGCGTCCACGACCGCGCGTCGCCCACCAGCCGGCCCACGGCTGCTGCCGCCAGCGGGTACGCCAGCAGGTATCCTCCCGTTGGGCCGAACAACCGCGCGACCCCGGGTGCCCCCAAGGGGGCAAACACCGGCACCCCGGCAGCGCCCAACAGCACGTACACCACCATGCTCGCGGCGCCGAGGCGCGGTCCCAGGAGACCGCCCACGATCAGCACCGCCGGCACCTGCAAGGTGACCGGCACCGGGGTGCCCGGCAGCGGTATCGCCACCTGGGCGCTCAGGGCAACCAGGATGGCGCCCGCGAGAATAGCGAAGGCCCGCCGCACCACGGCGGAAGGGCTCATCGTGAGATCGGCAGTCCAGCTCTGGCTCATGCAGCTCGCTCCACGCTGAGTGCAACCGCGTTGCCGCCACCCAGACACAGCGTCGCGAGCCCCGTGCCCGCGCCGCGATCCCGCATGGCGTACAGCAGGGTCGTGAGGATGCGTGCCCCGCTGGCGCCGATGGGATGTCCGAGCGCGACCGCCCCGCCATGCACGTTGACGCGGTCCCAATCCCACCCCAATCCGCGCCCGTCGGCGATGGCCTGGACGGCAAATGCCTCGTTGGCCTCGATCAGGTCGTACGACCCGATGTCGGCCTTGGTCTTCTCCATCAGGTTCTGCACTGCCTGGATGGGAGCGAAGAACAGCTCCTTCGGCGGTCCGCCCCCGGTAGCGTACCCGGTCACCCGGGCGATCACCTCGAGGCCGTGGGCCTCGGCAAAGGCCTGTGACGTCACCACGATCGCGCTGCCGCCGTCGTTCAGGCCGGGCGCGTTCCCCGCGGTGACCGACCCGACCTTCTGGAAGGCAGGTCGCAGCTTTCCAAGCGCTTCGATCGAGGTATCCTTGCGCGGACCCTCGTCGGTGTCGACCACCGTGACCTTGCCCTTACGGCCCTTGATCTCCACCGGCACGATCTCGGCCGCGAACTTGCCACCCTCCTGGGCAGCCACGGCCTTCATGTGGCTGTTGTACGCGTACTCGTCCTGCTCCTCGCGGGTCACGCCGGCCTTCTCGGCCGTGTACTCGGCGTAGCTACCCATCACGTTGTCACCGAACGAGCACCACAGGCCGTCGTACTGCACGGCGTCCACCAACTGCTGATTGCCGTACTTGATGCCGCCCCGCATCCCGTAGATGTAGTGCGGCGCCATGGACATCGATTCCTGCCCGCCCGCCACGACGCACTGGGCGTCGCCGGCGCGGACGGCCTGGGACGCCAGCATCACCGCTTTGAGGCCGGAGCCGCAGACCTTGTTGATCGTCAGCGCCGGCACCTCATCGGGCACGCCAGCGTGAATGGCCGCCTGCCGGGCCGGGGCCTGCCCCGAGCCGCCCTGGACGACCTGCCCCATGATCACCTCATCGATGGCGTTGCCGTCGATCCCCGCGCGACTGATGGCCTCGCGCACCGCGATCGCGCCCAGCTGCGGCGCGCCCAGCGAGGCCAATCCGCCCAGGTACCTGCCCACCGGCGTCCTGACGGCACCGACGATGACTGGAGTCGTCTCTTTCTTGGACACGTTCAACCCTCCCGTCTCACCCGCCAATCCCGACGCCCGTTGTAACTGTTTCGAGGCGTAACTATTTGGTCGTTTGGAGTTTAACGGTGGGTACGACGGCTCTCAACCTTGGGTCAGACCTCCAAGGCCTTCGTGCGGATCTTCTCGACTACCCGCTCGCGGAACTCCTCGGCGGACATGACCTCCTGCTTCTTCTGCGCCCCACGGGCGCGCACGGCCACGGTGCCCTGCTCCACCTCCCGCTTCCCCACGACCACGAGGTAGGGGACCTTCATCATCTCGCCATCGCGCACCCGGTAGTTGAGCGTGTCGTTGCGATCGTCCACGCTGGATCGGATGCCCGCGTCGCGCAGCGCGGCCTCGATGGCGTGCGCAGCCTCCGCCTGATCCTCGGTGATGGGGAGGACCCGCACCTGCTCCGGCGCGAGCCACACCGGAAACGCGCCGGCGAAGTGCTCGATGAGGCAGCCCACGAAGCGCTCGAGGGTCCCGAGAATGGCTCGGTGAATCATGACCGGCCGATGCGGCTTGTTGTCGGAGCCCGTGTACTCCAGCTCGAACCGCTCGGGAAGCTGGTAGTCGAGCTGGATCGTGGTGCCCTGCCACTCTCGCCCGATGGCGTCCCGCAGCTTGATGTCGATTTTCGGGCCGTAGAACGCGCCGCCGCCCTCGTCGATCCCGTAGGTCAGGCCGAGCCGCTTGAGCGCCCGGTCGAGCGCCTGCTCAGCCACCTCCCACGCGGCATCCTCCCCCATCTTCTTCTCCGGCCGGGTGGCCAGGTCGATCCGGTACTCAAAGCCAAAGGTCTTGTTGAGCACGAGATCGGTGAGGTTGAGCATGTCGAAGATCTCGTCCTCGATCTGATCCTCTCGGCAGAAGATGTGCGCGTCGTCCATGGTGAGCATGCGCACCCTGAGCAGGCCGTGCAGCGTGCCCGACAGCTCGTTGCGGTACACGTTCGCCACCTCGGCGAGCCGGACCGGCAGATCCCGATACGAGCGCTGCCGCGCCGCGTACACCAGCGTATGCATCGGGCAGTTCATCGGCTTCACCCGGTAGCGCGCATCCGCGGCGTCGCCTTCGCCGGCTGCCATGGGCGGGAACTGCTGCTCCTCGTAGTGCGGCAGGTGCCCCGACCGGATGAACAGCTCCTCACGGGTGACGTGGGGCGTATAGACCAGGTCGTACCGCCGCCGGAGCAGCTCATCCTCGATGAAGCGCCGCAGCTCGTGCTGGATGATGGCACCCCGGGGATGCCACAGGATCATGCCCGGGCCCACGTCCTCCTGGATGCTGAACAGATCGAGCTGCTTGCCGATCACCCGGTGATCGCGCCGCGCCGCCTCCTCGAGGCGGTGCAGGTAGGCCTCCAGATCCGCCTTCTTGAACCAGGCGGTGCCGTAGATACGCTGCAGCATCTGGCGGCGGGAGTCGCCACGCCAGTAGGCCCCGGCGGCGTGGAGCAGCTTGAAGTGCTTCACCTTCCCCGTGCTCGGCACGTGGGGGCCGCGGCACAGGTCCACGAAGGGTCCGTCGGTGTATACCGAGATCGTCTCGTCGTCCCCCAGCTCCTCCAGGCGCTCCAGCTTCAGGGGATCGTCCTTGAACCGCTGCTCGGCGCCCGACCGATCCACCTCCTCGCGCACCAGCGCGTAATCGGCCTTGGACACCTCGCGCATCTGCTGATCGATGGCCTCGAGGTCCTCGGGCGTAAATGGCCGCGGCACTTCAAAGTCGTAGTAGAAGCCGTCCGCGATCGCGGGCCCGAAACCGATCTTCGCCTCCGGAAACAGCTGCCGTACCGCCGTCGCCAGCACGTGCGCGGCCGTGTGGCGCAACACGTCCAGCGCCGCCGGGTCCTTCTCGGTGAGGATCTCCAGCGTCGTGTCCTGGTGGATGGGCCGGTCCAGGTCCCACACGTCGCCGTCCACGCGGGCGGCGACCGCCGCGCGCGCCAACCGCGGCCCGATGGCCTCCGCCACGGCACGTGCCGTGGTGCCGGCGGCCTCGGTCCGAACCGATCCGTCGGGCAAGGCGATCTTGACGTTGTCAGGCATGGGTAGTGG
>JBDGYO010000284.1:0-3885 GCA_039584015.1 Gemmatimonadota bacterium
GAGCAGCGCCGACTCGTTCACGATGTTGGCAAGATCGGCGCCGGCGAGACCCGGGGTGGCTCGGGAGATCGTGTCGAGCTCCACGTCGTCGGCCAGCGGGATCTTGCGCGCGTGCACCTTGAGGATCTGCTCGCGGCCGCGCACGTCGGGCATGTCCACCACGATCTGTCGATCGAAGCGTCCGGGGCGCAACAGCGCCGGATCGAGCACGTCGGGTCGGTTCGTGGCCGCGATGAGAATCACGCCTTCGTTCGACTCGAAGCCGTCCATCTCCACCAACAGCTGATTCAGCGTCTGCTCCCGCTCGTCGTGGCCGCCGCCCAGACCGGCGCCGCGGTGCCGGCCCACGGCATCGATCTCATCGATGAAGATGATGCAGGGCGCGTGCGCCTTGCCCTGCTCGAACAGATCGCGTACGCGCGACGCCCCGACACCCACGAACATCTCGACGAAGTCGGAGCCCGACATGGAGAAGAACGGGCGGGCGGCCTCTCCTGCCACGGCGCGGGCGAGCAGCGTCTTGCCGGTGCCCGGCGGGCCCACCAGGAGCACGCCCTTGGGCAGTCGTCCACCGAGGCGCTGGAAACGCTGCGGGTCGCGCAGGAACTCGATGATCTCCTCGAGCTCCACCTTCGCCTCGTCACAACCGGCCACGTCCTGGAAGGTGACTTTCGGTGTGTCCCCGCTCAGCAACTTCGCCTTCGACTTGCCGAACGAGAACGCCCGGTTGCCGCCCGACTGGATCTGGCGGAAGAAGAAGATCCACAGTGCGATGAGGATGACCCAGGGGAGCAGTTGGAAGAACACGGCCCCGATCGAGGGCTTCGGCTCCTTGGCCGAGATGGGAACGCCCTGTCCCTCCAGCTGCTCGACGAAGAGCTCGGAATCCTGGATCGGGAGCACGACACTGAACCGTTCCACCTGACGGTTCCCCACCGTGATGGGGCGCTTGAACTCCCCTTCGATGAACTTGCCACTGGTGATCTCGACGCTGGCGATGTTGTCGTCGCCGAGATGACCCCGGAATTGGGTGTAGGAGATCTCCTCCACCGCATCCCGGTTCGCGCCGATCATCTGATAGAACGCGATGGGGATGAGGATGATGAGCAGCCAGAACACGAGGTTCCGACTCAAGCCACCCCAGGTGAACGGCTTGTTGGGCGGTGTACGATCAGCCATCGATTTCCTGCAAGCTCCCAATGAACGGTAAATGCCGATACTGCTCGGCAAAATCGAGCCCGTAGCCGACCAGAAAGTCAGCGGGCGCGTCGAATCCCACGAACCGTGGCTCCAGTAGCAGATCCGGCGCCACGTGCTTGTGCAACAGCGTACAGATCTCGAGGCTCAGCGGATCCCGGGTCCGCAGCATCCGTACGAGCCGGTTGAGGGTGGCTCCCGAGTCGACGATGTCCTCGATCAGGAGCACGTGCTTGCCCTCGAACACGGCCTGCGGGTCGTACAGCAGGCGCACCTGCCCGCTCGAGGTGACCCCCTTCCCATACGAGGCCGCAACGATGAACTCCAACTGGTGCGGCCGAGGAATGCTGCGCACCAGGTCCGCCATGAACATGAAGCTGCCCTTGAGCGTCCCGAGGAGCAGCAACTCCCCCGTATGGTAATACTCCGTGATCTCCCCCCCGAGTTCCCGCACGCGCCCGGCGATCAGGTCCGGCTGGTAGATCACATCGATGCCGCGCCACTCAGCCTGCGTCGTCATCTCCGGCTACACGAGCCTCGATTCTCATTGCGGGCTCACCGGCCCGCGGGACCGCATTCCGGGAACGGCAGACCCCGGGGACCCACAGGACCTCGTCGCTCCGCACCAGCACGGGATAGCCGTCGCGCTCGCGAAACGGCACCCGCGCCTCCATCAGCAGGCGGCGCACCCGCCGCCGCCCCACCCCTCCCAACGGCACGATGCGATCGCCGCTCGCCAGCGACCGCACACGGTTGTCTCCCGGCGTAACCCACGTGACGAACGAGCTCCGCCGTAGCGTGCCGGTCGTGTCCTGGCGCCAGCTGACCTCCCAGCCGTTCCACTTCAATCGCCCCTCGGGTTCCGCCCCGCAGGTGACCGCCCCCTCGTCGTGGGCCGCATGTTGCGTGTCCGGCGCGATGCGCACGCGGTCGAACGAGAGCTCCGCCACCCAGCTCGACCCGAGCTGCATCACCCGCCCGCTGGCGCTGGAGCAGACAAAGGCCAGGAGCCGTGCCGATCGCCGCGGCCCGAGCACGCATCCCACCTCCCGGGCGAGGGCGCGCAAAAGGGCCTCCGACAACGTGTTATCATACCGAGCCAGGGGTACCCGAGCAACCTCGGCTACCTTCCCGGAGATGCGTAACTCGAGCTCCGGCAGGGTGCGCAGCGCTGCCGCCCAGGCCTGCCGCTCCGAGCTGGCGTGGCGCGCAACGTCGGACAGGCGCTGTTCCGCCACCGTCCCGAACCGCTCGCGCACCAGCGGCAGGAGCCGGTGCCGCACCCACGAGCGATCGTGCCGCTCGTCCAGGTTCGCGGGGTCACGGTGGACTGCCCCTCGGAGCGCCGCGTCGACTTCCCGCTCATCCAACCAGGTCTCCAGCTCCCGGCGGCGAAACGGGAGCAGCGGTCGTACGAGGCCGCGCGCGCCGCGCGCAGGGATCCCCGCGAGCCCTGCCATCCCCGTCCCGCGCAGCAGGCGGTAGAGCACCGTCTCGGTCTGGTCGTCCGCGTGGTGCGCCGTCACCAAGTAGCGGCCGTCGGCCTCCCGCTGCAGCTCTCTCAGGGCCCGATAGCGGGCGCGCCGCGCCCGCGTCTCCGAGGTGTCGCTCCCCAGCTCCAACCGTACCGCGCGACACGGCACGCCGTAGTGCTCCGCCAGCCGGGCGACCTGTCGTGCCACCTCCCCGCTCTCCGGGGCGATGCCATGGTCTACGTGCGCCACGACCAGCTCCAGATCGAATGCCGGTGCCACCGCGGCGAACAGGTCGAGCAGCGCTACCGAATCGGGCCCACCGCTCACGGCGAGCAGGGCGCGACCAGAATCAGGGAACAGGTCCGCGTCGCGCAGATGCCGGCGCAGCCGTTCGGCGAGATCCGTCATCGCTCGTCAGTCGGGCTGGTGCCCCACGGCGCGCTTGCGGGCTTCGGCGAGGTACCCGGGGCGCAGCTCCAGCAGACCGGAGAGCTTGCGCATGAGGTAGCTCTCGTGCTTCGCCAGCTCGCCGTCGGCGTAGACCAGCCGCCACATGACCTCCGCCAGCACGAGTCGCTGCCCCTCGTCGTAGTTGGCAGTGATCAGTGATGTGAACTGGTAGAGGTCCGTGGCACGGCGGCGCTCCTCGTCGGCCAGGGCAATCAGCTCACGCGCCTGGTCGAGCGACACGGCGAAGTGGCGGGTCAGCGTTTCTTCGATGTGGTGGCGCTCGTCGTCGGTGAACTCCTTGTCGGCGTGCGCCAGCTCGAGCAGCAGCGCGCAGGCAGCGAGCGTCACGCGCTCCGCTTCCGGGGCCGACGCCTCCGCGGGAACCTCCGATTCGGGCTCCAGCGCCAGGTGGTTCCCGAAGAACTGTTTGATGGATTTCAGCATGCGGACCTCACCCATATACCATAACAGGCGCACACGGAACTGCGCCGCCCCGCGACGGCGCCGGGCGCTGGGGAGACCTACTGGAAGGACGGGCTCGCGTCCCAGGCGGTGTGCCCACCTGGGACCCGAGCGTGCCGCTGAGGTTCCGCCCGCTACGCCGTGAAGGACTGTCCCTTCGGACTCCCGCCGGCGGCGAGGAAGTTGTACAGCCACGCCACGATGGCGCCGCAGACGGCCCCGTCTACCGCGGCGTACAGCGTCGCCACGATGACCGACCCGAAGCCACCCGGACCGTGGTAGCCGGGGTACACCGAAGCCC
>JBDGYO010000285.1:0-7516 GCA_039584015.1 Gemmatimonadota bacterium
CGACGTGAAGGACGGGGACGGGTGGACAGCATTGATGCTTGCGAGAGGTTACGGGCATACTGATATAGTTGACCTGCTGAAGTAGGGCGCGGTGGCTTTAGCCTACCGTTCTGCGACCCACACGCCCGCCGACCCGCGCCGGCACAGGTGTAGGAGTCAGAGCCAAGGCGCGCGCCGATGTCGGAGCCAGTGTCAATGGGGGTGGCGGGGGGCGGGGCGAGGGGGGGAGCCGGGACCCACAGACCCATATCACAAATGTGCAAAGGGGGGTGAAGTGGAGCGTCCGTTATCTCCTAACCCGTCAAGCGGGCTTTGGCGACATCCGAGATGCCCACGGAGCTCTTGCGCTGCACTCGGCTCAACGAATCGGGGCTCACCGCGTCTACCGTGTGCGGAGTCGTGCCGGTGGCTCCGGCGGGTTCGTCGTTTGCACGGAACAGTCGGCGTGGCACATTGTACTAGACTCAGATCACCCGAGGGGTCCATGCGAACGCTGGCAGTCGTAGTAGCCCTCAGTTGCCTGATGGCCGGCCTCGCCGAGGCGCAACGGCCGGATGGCCGGCGTCGCTCGCCCTTGAGTCTCCACGTGACAGGCGGATTCGCGGTTCCGGTGAGCCCGGACCCACTGGCTGCGGGCTGGAAGCCGGGCGTGATGGTCGGCGCGGCCGTGCGCTACCGCCTGAGCCGCAACGTGGTCGTGGACGCGTCCTTCCAGTACGCGCAGTTCGCAGCAACCCCCGCCGCCGTGATCTATGACGAGGAGGGCAACCCGGTTGGCGCCACGGGCCGCCGCACGGGCACCATCTACGCCGGCTTCGCCGAGGTGAGCTGGTATCCGTTTCCCGGGGCCAGCGTCGTGTCGCCCTATCTGATCGGGGGATTCGGCTACTCGGGATCCAACAACTTCGGCTCGGGCGTGCTCATCACGGGGAACAGCCTGCGCTACGCGACCTTCCGCGCCGGAATCAGGCTGCGGTAGCGTCTCCTAGCGCCCGGCCCGGCCGGGCCGCAACTCCTCGATGAACCCCGCGTCGATCCAGTAGATGTCGCCGTTGCCGTTCCGCGACCCCTCGTACACGCCGGTGAGGTACTCGTAGCTGAGTGAGTCCGGCAGCGCCGCAGCCCCGGCTCGCCGCGTGGACATGAAGAAGAAGAAGCGTCCGTCGGGCGACACGTACGGCGAGAATTCGGCCCACCGACTGTTCACGGCCTCCCCCATGTTGACGGGCTCGCTCCACGTATCGCTCGCGCTGCGGAACACGACGTAGTAATCGGGGCCGCCATGTCCGTCCTCTCGGCCCCCAGTGCAGACGATGAGATAGCTCTCGTCGGGTGCGATGAAGGCGTTGTACTGCGAGGGAGTCGAGTTGACCTCGGGGCTGAGCCGCTCGGGTTCGGTGTACCGCCCGTCCACCAACCGAGAGCGGTAGATGTAGCTCTCGCGCGAGCCCACGGCGTTACGCGTAAAGTAGAGCGTCCCGTCACGCGTGACGGAGGGGAAGTACTCCTCGTCGTCGGTGTTCACCGGCGGGCCCAGGTTGTACGGCTCGCTCCAGCCGTCGCCCGCGCGGTCCATCACCCAGATGTCCTGGTTCACCCACGCGCCGATCTGCTCCTCGGGCACCGACCCGCCGTCCCGCGGCCGGGTCGAGAGGAAGAAGAACCGGCTCCCGTCGGGCGAGATGTGCGGCTCAAGGTTCAGGTACTCCGGGTTGCGCGAGAAAGGGGCCACCTCCGGCCTCGTCCAGCGCCCCCGCACCCGCTTCGTCTGCATGATCACGCTGTAGCCGCCCACCATCACCCCGTAGTACAGCTCGCTGCGGTCGGGCGTGATTGCCATGTCACGCGTGTACATCCCGGTCGTAACGATGCCGCGTGCGAACAGCTCGGCACTGTCTCCCGGAGGGGTCTGCTCCAGGTACTCCCCACCCAGGACCGGGAAGTCATCGGTGCTCGGCGGCTCACAGCCCGTGAGGCCGAGACCGCAGATCGCCATCGCGGCCACTCGGGCCGCGTGTCTAGACAGGTTGGTCATCGGCCCTACCCGCGCCCTCCCGGCAATGCGCCCTGGTCACCCTCCGCCTGCCCCCGCGTGAGCATCCGTTCGGTGAACTCGACGCGCTCGTACAGGTCCACCATCCCCTCGCGTAGCTCCCGCACCTCGTCCCGTAGCGAGTCCACGGTCTCGGTGAGCTGCTCCACCTCCGGCCCGCCACCCTTCTCGAGCTTCGTATGCCGCAGGTGGGTGTACCGCATCTTCATGCCGATCAGGATCATCGCCCCGAAGCCGGTCAGTGCGAAAACCGGCCCTAAGACCTCCGCGATTGCTGGATCCATGTTTCCACTCCTCCGGGGGCGGCCCGACGCCGCCCATCACCCCTACGGCCCGAAACACCCGGGGGTTTTGCCGCCGCTTGTCCCGGGCGTCGGCCGAGGCCCCGGACCGCAAGATAGGTCCGATGCGCTCGAGGCGCGACGCAAAAAAGGGCGCCGACCCAGCGGCCGGCGCCCCGTCACTGCCTGTGCAGGTCCCGAAGTCCCAACTACCCAGAGTCCGAGGTGATATAAGGACTCGTCCCGGCCGCGTGATCGGTGATGTCCCGGATCCCCTTCACATCGGGAATCGAACGCTTGAGCGCCGCCTCGATCCCCTGCTGCAGCGTCATCTTGGCCATGCCGCATCCCTGGCACCCGCCCAGCATGCGGACCATCACCACGCCCTCTTCCACATCGATGAGGTCGACTTTCCCCCCGTGCTGTGCCACGGCGGGGTTGATCTGCGTCTTGAACAGCTTGTCGACCGCTTCGAATATCTGATCGTCAGTCATGGACTCGCTCGCCTTTCGACTACCCTGGAAGACTAGTCGGACCAGGCGCGTTTTCCAAACCGGCCTAGCGGCCTCCGCCCCAGGCGTACTGCCACAACGCGTAGAAGGTGTTGTAGTCGTTGCCCACCGAGGTACTGAGGCCCGTGGTGGCCGCGAACTTGAGCGCATGGTGCCCTACGGGTACCGCCAGGGTCACACCCACCCGGTTATTGGTCTCAGGTACGGTCTCCTCTGCCCCGTTCAGGCTGGTGGCCCCGCCGAAGCTCTGGCGCGTCGACGCGGCAAGCCAGATGCCGCTTGGGAAGCGGTAGGTCACGTGCGCCTGGAGAGCGACGATCGGGTTCTGGCTCTGCGTGTTCCCGTTGAGGAAGTCGGTGTTGTCGGTGAAGAGCCACACGCTGCTGTACAGCTCGAGGATGAAGCGCCCGGCGCGATGCGCCACCCCGAGCCGCGGGCTCACCATCCAGCGGTTCGACCCCAGATTGATGAGCCTACTGGGATCGTATTGCCCCAAGGGAACCCGCACCCTGAGAGCCAATCCGGCCACCGTCTTCGGATCGTAGTGCGCGAACTCGGCGCCCGACAGGGCGGGCGCACCCACGAAGAAGACGGCGGCCCGCACGACGGGATCGCCGAAGCCGGTCACGGATCTGGAGGTATCGGCGCCGGCCAGCTCGCCGGTCCAATCCCCCGTCGCATACGGCACGACCACGTCTGCCCGGCTCATCATCCCGAACAAGCCAAAGAACCGGGCAAACACACCGGTGACTGTGTGAATGTCCCCGTCCAGATTCTCGACCGGAATGGTCTTGTCGAGCAGAACGGCACCCGTGGAATAGATGTAGCCGAGCCCGGCACCGCTCAACCCGACCGGCGCCATGGCAAGGAAACGGGGCTCCACGTCCTGGCCGGCGGCGGGTCCCGGCACGGCGGCCAGGGACGCGACCAGCGTACCGGTGAGCCACCACCCGAGCGGGACCTGGGCCGGATGCCGCACGTGCTACCGCTCTACGGCCGCCCCGCGCCCGAAGCCGGCGCGCTCCCCTCCCGCAAGATCACCGCCGGCACGTCCCGCTCCGCCATGAAGGCGTTGAACGCCGGGATCTCCACCTCCACGATGTCTGTCAGGCGGTCGAGTTGCACCTGGAGCAGGGCCGACAGCTCCTCGAACACCGCGTACGACTGGTCGGTTGGCTTGGCGTCGGCGCTGGCCACCGCCCCCGTGAGTCCCGCGATCTTGTTGTTGAGCCGGATCGGGTAGTTCAGCGGATCTTGCCGGCTGCGGTTCTTAGTTTGGTAGATCTCGACCTCGACCTCGCCGAGCCGCTCGATCAGGTTCTTGCACTGCGCGTTGATCGTGTCCGCGTCGGCGTGCCCCTCCACACGACCCATCACGTCTTCCAGCTGCTGTTTGACATCGCGGATCCGGGTCACCGCCTCATTGGCGTCGGTCACGCGATCACGGATTCGCATGAGCAAGGCGAACTGCGCCTCCAGGTCGTCCTGGCTCACGCCGAGCCGCGGATCGGGCAGCAGCTCGAAGTCCCGGGTCTGCGACCAGTCGCCGGCAGTGAGCCGTACCTGGTAGGTGCCCGGCAACGCCACGGGCCCGGCCATGGACCCGGCCCACATGATCATCCCCTGGAATCGCTTCGCCTCGGGGTAACGACCGTTCCACACGAAGCGGTTCATGCCGTCCTCCACCTCGAGCCGGTCACCACGCTCCTTGGCCTTGGTGGAGTACGTCTGGATGACGTCGCCATCGGCCTCCAGAAACTCGAGCGAGCTTCACCTCGCCCTCCGGCTTCTCCTTCAGATAGAAGAAGACCCACGTGCCGCTCGTGGGATTGGCGCCCACTCCCGGCGCGCTGAAGCCGCCGAAGCTGCGAAACCGCACGGGGTCCCGGGGTTCGAACAGGTGACGGTCCGCCTGCGCTACCTCGGCGCCGAGCTGGTGCAGTGGCGTGAGGTCATCCAGGATCCAGAAGCTGCGCCCGTGCGTGCCCAGCACGAGGTCCGTGCCGTGCACCACCATGTCGTGGATCGGCACCACGGGAAGGTTGAGCTGCAGCGACTGCCAGTGGGCGCCCGCATCGAAAGAGACGTAGACCCCGAATTCTCCCGCCGCGTAGAGCAGGCCCGGCCGCGTCAGGTCCTCGCGCACCACCCGGATGAAGTGGTTGGCAGGGATTCCGTCCACGATGCGGCGCCACGAGCGTCCGTAGTCGGTGGTCCGGAAGAGGTAGGGCCGGAAGTCGTCCGACTTGTAGCGCGTCGCGGCAACGTAGGCCGTGCCCGGATCGTGTGGCGACGCCTCGACGATGCTGATGAGCGACCACTCGGGGAGATCGCGACTGCGTGGCGTGACGTTGTCCCACGTCTGGCCCCCGTCCCGTGTCACGTGCACCAAGCCGTCGTCGGTGCCCGCCCAGATCACGTTGGGGTCGTGTGGCGAGGGCGCCAGCGCAAAGATCGTGCTGTAATACTCGACACTGGTATTGTCCTTGGTGATCGGACCACCCGACGGCCCCTGCATGCCCTTGTCGTTGCGCGTGAGGTCAGGGCTGATCGTCTCCCACGATTGCCCGTCGTCGGTCGTGCGATGGACGTGCTGCGACGTCACGTACAGTACGTCGGGGTCGTGCGGCGACAGGACGATGGGGAAGGTCCACTGGAAGCGGTATCTCAGGCTGTCGGCGCCCCACCCCATGGGATTGTCGGGCCACACGGCGATGATGCGGTTCTGCCCCGTGCTGCGGTCGTGCCGTGTGAGATACCCCCCGTACGAGCCGCCGTACGTGATGTCGGTGTTGTCGGGCCGCACGGCGATGTAGCCGCTCTCGCCCCCCGCGACGCGATGCCAGTCCTGCGTCGTGATCCCGAAGCCGGTGGTGCGGCTGGCGATGCACATCGTGCTGTTGTCCTGCTGCGCGCCGCACACTCTATAAGGAAAGTCGGCCGTGGTGGTCACGTGGTACATCTGCGCAGTCGGCTGATTGTCCTGCCGCGTCCACGTCTTCCCGCCATTGTAACTCACGTTGCCACCACCATCGTTGGCATTGACCATGCGTCGGCCGTCGTTCGGATCGATCCACAGATCGTGGTTGTCTCCGTGCGGCACCGAGATCGTGGTGTATGTCTTGCCTCCGTCCACCGACTTGTGGAACCGCACGTTCAGCACGTAGACGGTTTCCTCGTCCTGCGGGTCGGCATAGATGTGCGTGTAGTACCAGGCGCGCTGCCGCAGACTGCGGTCGCTGTTCACCATGGTCCAGGTATCGCCGGCGTCGTCGGAGCGGAACACGCCGCCTTGCTCGGCCTCGACGATGGCCCACACGCGTTCCGGGTTCACGGGGGAGACGGCGATCCCGATCTTGCCGATTGTGCCCTTGGGAAGCCCGTCGTTTCTCGTGATCTCGGTCCAGGTGTCGCCCCCGTCGGTGGACTTGAACAGCCCACTCCCCGCACCGCCGCTCTCGAGCGCATACGGCATACGGCGCACCTGCCAGAGGGCGGCGTACAGCACGCGCGGGTTCGACGGGTCCATGATCAGATCCACCGCACCCGCGTTCTCGTCGCGGTACAGGATCCGCTCCCACGTCTGCCCCCCGTCCTTCGAGCGATACACGCCGCGCTGCTCGTTGGGGCCGAAGATGTGGCCCAGCGCCGCTACGTAGACCAGGTTCTCATCGCGGGGGTGCACCACGACGGCGCCCACCTGCCCCGCCTCGGGCAGTCCCGACCGGCTCCACGTTTTGCCGCCGTCGGTAGACCTCCACATGCCGTTGCCCGGCGAGACGTTGCCGCGGGGGCAGGCCTCACCTGTCCCGACGTACACCACGTTCGGATCGGATGCCGCCACCGCGATGGCACCGATCGAGCCGGCCATGTCGGTGTCGTCGGTCATCGGCTCCCAGCCCATGCCGCCGTCCACCGTCTTCCACACGCCGCCCCCCGTGCCGCCGAAGTAGTACACGTAGGGTTGGTCGGGAACGCCGGCCACGGCGGTGGACCTTCCACCGCGGTACGGCCCGATCATGCGCCATTCCAGCGCGCCGTACAGGGTGGTGTCGTAGGGAGCCTGCGCGCGGGCCGGCTGCGGCATCACGGCCTCAACGGAGAGCAGGGCCAGAACGTAGAACGGGGCAAGCGAGATCAGGTAGCGCATGCTTCGGAGCTCCGTGGAGTCGGATGAATGATTCTGCAAGGTCCGGGCATGTTATGTGCCGGGACGGGGCGATGGAAGGGCACGCGGGTTGCATCCCCGGGACATCCGGTTTCTTTTCTACGGCCCAGCGCGACAGGCAACCTCGATCCGCGCACGGGCGTTGCACGACAGACCGGGCCGCCCTCCCAATCGGCCATCACGAGACAGCGTTTCGGAACCAACGGATCAGCATCAGGAGATCCCCACCCATGACCAGAGCGGTTCGTAGTCTTGCGCGCGCCATCGGCGCGACCCTCGCCGTCACAGTCGTCGCCTGGAGCACCGTGGCGGCCCAGGTCGACCCCTCGATCTTCGAAGGCATGGCGGCCCGGAGCATCGGACCCGCCGGGATGAGCGGCCGGATCGGCGCCGTCGACGCGGTAGAATCCAACACCAACATCATCTACGTGGGCGCAGCCACGGGCGGGCTGTGGAAGTCCGTCGACGGCGGCGTGACCTTCGAGCCCATCATGGATGACCA
>JBDGYO010000023.1:0-15065 GCA_039584015.1 Gemmatimonadota bacterium
CTCCACGGTGTCGCCCTGCGAGATCACCACCTCGCTCATGTGGAGGTAGGCGGTCACCAGGCCCTCGCCGTGGTCGACGTACGCCACGTTGCCGCTGTAGTAGAAGTCGCCCACGAGGGCCACGACCCCGCGGTTGGCGGCCACGATGGGGTCGCCCCGATCGCCATCCAGGTCCACTCCCCAGTGCCGGCTCTGCAGCTCCCCGTTGAACACCCGCTCCGTGCCGAACGCGCTGGTAATGGGACCAGCGGCCGGCCGCACGAAGTCACCGGACCAGATTCGTGGCGTGTCCTGTGAGCGGCGGTAGACATCCCGCGTCGCTTCGCGCTCCGCCGCGATGCGCGCCCGGAGCGCCGAATCGGGCTCCTCCGTGAACTGACGAGCGACCCGCAGCCGCTCCACGGGGAACTCTGCGGGCGCCACCGGAATGCGGATGAAGTGATGCTCGGGCTCTCCCTTCTCGTAGGAGACCGTCAGAACCAGAGGAATAGTCTGTCGGGCGCTCACGGGAATTGCCGCGATCGCCTGGTACCGCCCGTCGTCCAGGGGGTCGAAATGGAGCGGCTGCCCGGCCAGGGTTCCCTCAACTGGCGGGCCGTCGGAGCGCACATCCCGCGCGGTGTCCGGGGCGATCACGACACGGATCAGGCTGCCCTGCCGCGGCTGTTCGGGAAGCCAGACCACGTCCGCACCGGAAGAGGCGGCCGGGGGAGTGGCTCCCGGCAGCAGAATGATCAACGCCGCCATGAGGGCGGCCAGCTTGGGGATCGACATGCGCCAAAGATAGCGAGGTTGAGGCTGCGCGGCCGCCGATCTAGTTTGCGGCACCCGCGTTGCCTCCCGCCAACCACAACACGTTCTGGAGATCTCATGCGGTTCGTTATCGCGATCGCAGCACTCACGGCCCTGACCGGCGTTGCCCACGCTCAGCAAGCCGAGAAGCGGCCCCTCGACCACTCTGCCTACGATGTGTGGCAGGGGATCGACGACGAGGCACTCTCCCATGACGGGAGCTGGCTGCTCTACCGCCTCACCATGCAGGACGGCGACGCCACCCTCACGGTGCGCAGCCTCGACAGTGGGGCGGAGCACGCGGTTTCGCGGGGCGACGGCGCCCGCTTCTCGAGCGACGCGCGCTTCGTGGTCGCCCTGATCAAGCCTGAGCTGGCCCTGCTCAGGGAGGCCAAGCGGGCCAAGAAGAAAGGGGACGAGCTGCCCCAGGACTCCCTCGCCATTCTCGATCTCGCCACCGGCGAGGTCGAGCGCATCGCGCGGGTGAAGTCGTTCCAGCTGCCCGAGGAGGAGTCCACGTGGCTCGCCTACCTGCTGGAGCGGGAGCCGGAGGACACGGCGACGGCTGGGGAGCAGAGTGGCGAGGAGCGAGCAGAAGAGCCGCAAGAAGAAGAGGAAGAGAAGAAGGAAAGAAAGCCAGGCGACGTGGGCACAACGTTGGTGCTGCGCAACCTCGCGAGCGGTGACGAGCAGCGCTTCGAGTTCGTCACGTCCTACGCCTTCAGCGAGAATGGTGGCCGCTTGGCCTACGCTACTTCGACGCGCGACGGTGAGGGCGATGGGGTGTGGGTGGTGGACGTCGCCGCGGCCACCGCGACCCCGGTGAGCGCGGGTCGTGGCAAGTACCGCTCACTGGCGTTCGACGAGGAGGGGCAACAACTCGCGTTTCTCGCCACTCGGGACGATCCCGACGCCGAGCAGCCGGCCTACGCGCTGTACGGCTGGAGTGAGGGAGCTGACGCTGCGCGACGCCTGGCGGCTGAGGGCACGACAGGGATCCCCAGCGGCTGGTGGGTGAGCGAGCACGGAGCGCTGTCGTTCTCGGAGAACGGCCGCCGCCTCTTCTTCGCGACGGCGCCCAGACCCGAGCCCGCCCCGAAGGACACCCTGCTCGAGGACGAGAAGGTCGACGTCGACATCTGGCATTGGCAGGACCCGTACCTCATCACGATGCAGCAGGAGCGGCTCGACGACGAGCGGAAGCGGAGCTACACCGCGGTGGTGGATCTCGGCCGCAACCGGGTGGTGCAGCTCGCGACCCAGGACGTGCCAGGGGTCACGCTGGGCGCGGAGGGTGACGCCGACGTGGCCGTCGGTAACTCCAACCTGCCGTACCGCATGCTGATCTCGTGGGATTGGCCTTCCTATTGGGACGTCTACTTCGTAGACGTGCGCACGGGCGAGCGGGAGCTGCTGCTGCAGAAGACGCAGGGGATGGTCTCGCTCTCACCCAAGGGCACGTACGCGGTGTGGTACGACAACAGCGAGGACGCATGGTTTGCCCGACACACCGAGCGGGATCGCACCGTCAAGCTCACCGAGGGCATCCCCTATCCGCTGTTCGACGAAGACGACGACCACCCGATGCCGAAATACCCCTACGGCAGCGCCGGGTGGACGGATGACGAGCGGTGGTTCCTGATCTACGACCGGCACGACGTGTGGGCCACGGATCCCACGGGCCGCGCCGCCCCGCGCAACCTCACCGACGGGGTGGGGCGCCGCGAGAACCTGCGGTTCCGCTACGTGCGACTGGACGACGACGACGATGACGAGGATGCGATCCCTTCGGATGAGCCGATGCTGCTCTCGGCGTTCCAGTATCGCACCAAGGCGGCCGGGTTCTACCGTGACCAGGTGACCGGCAATGCCGAGCCCGAGCAACTCCTCTTCATGGATCGGAAGTTCGGCACGCCCATCAAGGCCGAGGATGCGGACGTGCTCGTGTTCTCGCGCGAGTCGGTTTCCGAGTTCCCCAACCTGTGGGTGAGCGATCTCGTGTTCGCGGGGCCGCGACAGGTCACCGACGCCAACCCGCAGCAGTCGGACTACAGCTGGGCCACGGTGGAGCTGGTGGAGTGGACGTCGGGCTCCGGCGTGCCGCTCCAGGGATTGGTGTACCGGCCCGAGAACTTCGACCCGACGAAGAAGTACCCGCTCATCGTGCAGTTCTACGAGCGGGACTCGGACAACCTGCACGAGCATTATCCGCCGATTCCCCACCGGTCGGTCACGCGCCCCACGTTCTACGCCAGCCGCGGGTACGTGGTCTTCATGCCGGACGTGCGGTACCGCATTGGCTATCCGGGCGAGAGCGCGCTCCACAGCATCGTGCCGGGCACGCTGGAGCTGGTCGAGCAGGGATTCGTCGACCAGGCCAACATCGGGATCCAGGGCCACAGCTGGGCCGGATACCAGATCGCGTATCTCGTCACCCGCACCAACCTCTTCAAGGCGGCAGCGGGCGGCGCTCCGGTGTCCAACATGACGAGCGCCTACGGCGGCATTCGCTATGGGTCGGGGATGAGCCGCATGTTCCAGTACGAGCGCACGCAGTCGCGTATCGGCGCCACGCTGTGGGAGGCGCCGCAACGCTACATCGAGAACTCACCCGTTTTCTGGGCCGACAAGGTCGAGACCCCGCTGCTCATGATGCACAACGACCGCGACCACGCGGTGCCCTTCACCCAGGGGATCGAGATGTTCGTGGCGCTGCGCCGCCTGGGCAAGCCGGCCTGGATCGTGAACTACACTGGGGAGCTACACTGGCCCACCGATTTTGCTGAGAAGCGGGATTGGAACATCCGCATGCAGCAGTTTTTCGACAACTACCTCAAGGGTGCGCCGGCACCCGTGTGGCTGGCCGAGGGCATCCCGGCGATCGACAAGCAGCGCACGCTGGGGCTGGAGCTGGTGGAAGAACAGGTGGTCGTTCCATGAGAACCTGAGGGCTGGGCTCGGGCAGAGGCAAGCGCCGGACGATGTCAGGCCGAACCCTGAAGCTGGTCTGGGCCGGGAGGGCCCTGGCGCAGAAGCCACACGAGCGCGGTCCCCGTAATGGCCCCGTAGGCAGCTCCGAGCCCGACCCAGCCAACCATCCCCCCAAGGGGCCCTCCCACGAGCCAGCCCACGGTACTGGCCAGCACCCACCAGCGCGCCCGGGCTACCTGGCGCCGCAGCACCAGCCACTGCAGCACCCCGACCACGGTTCCATACAGGGCTGCCCCCACGACCCATCCCACGTCCGCGTTGACCGTGCCGATGCCGAAGACCACGACACCGACCACGGCTGCGGCCCCGAGGCTGGCCAGCACCCATCGGCCCGCGCGGACGACGTGCCGCCGCAGCACCAGCCATTGCAGCACCCCGGCCAGGATCCCGCCCATCGCCACGCCCAGGTACCCGGTCACGATGATGTTGGGGCTGGACAGCAGCGTCTTCAGGCTGCCGAGCGCACCCCATTCCACGCCCAGGCCCCAACCCACCGCACCGGCCATCAACCACAGGAACCAGAGGCGCCAGCCGGGCCCTCTCTGTGGCGCCATTGCCAACCTCGCCGTGACCACCATGAACCCGGCGAGGGCGTTGAAGAAGACGTCGCGGAGGTCGAAGACGCGGCTGGGCAGCATCGCCTGGATGCCCTCGTCGAGCAGCCCCAACAGCGCGGTCAGCGCCACGGCGAGCGCGGCGGGCGCCGGAACCCGGCGCCCATGGCGCAGTCGCTCGAGGAGCGCCTGGTGAATGAGGGCGGCCACGATGCCGTACTCGATCAGGTGGGTGCGCTCCTCCGGGCTCCCCATCCTGAGGAACATCACCAGATAGGCGAGCGCGACGCCGAGCCCCACCCCGATCTCGGACCAGCCGGGGCGCCTCCTCACCCATCGCCCGGCGATGACCACCACCAGCAGGAGCAGCACGAGGGCGAACGAGACCTGCAACAGATTGCGTTCGCGCAGCGCGTCGACCAGCGTCCGCGCCGGCCCCAGGGTGGAGTAGATCGCCACCATGACGGCCAGCGTCCAGAGCCAGAGGCGCCGCTCCCGAGCGGAGGTGAAGAGAGACATGGCGATCACGATAGCACGAGCCGGGCGAGCGTGCAGTAGGAGTGCACTCGACGCCGCCGGCGAGTGCTATCGCAATTCATACGTGGGCGTTGGAGTGTGTGGCTAATGCGGCGCGGCTTCTACGGAGTCGCGGCCCGCCGGGCGGATCATCTAGAACCTGAAGCTGCCCCCGAGCCGGAACACGCGGCTCGCACTCTTGAGGCCCGGGAAGACCTGGTGCAGCGCGCGTTTGCTCCCGAAGCTGCCGAGCACGTCGCCCATACCGAACGACAGCGGCAGCTGCCGCAACATCGTCACGGGTGCCGTCATGGCGCTGGGGCTCGGCCGGAGCTCCGCAGTGAGGTCGAGCGGCTCGAAGCGGGTGACCGACTCGGCGCTGAGGGTGGACGGTCTCGCCCTCCACTCGTTGCGCACCTCCAGCAGGAACGTGGGCCGGGTCACCGTGGCACCCGCCATTCGCGCCTCCGCCAACAGCGCCGGCGCCACCGGCGCCCACAGCGCGTTGGCTCCACCCTCGCTGCGCAACGACACCTGTGCTTCCGCCGGTGCCGTCCACACCACAGCGGCTGCGAGGCATCCTGCGGCAGTTGCGAGTCGGGTGCTGGAGCGCTTCACGTCCATCGAACCTCAATCCCCGGGGGCCTCACGATGGCACATCCGGCTCCGGGGCGCCGTGAGACCAATCACGAGTCGATTGGTCGGACAAAGATCGGGTACTCGCCTGGGCTTGGCAAGGTCCCCTCGGGGGGCATCAGCTGGCAGCTGCCTCCGGCTCGGCGGCCTGCTCCGGGGGCACGGCCCCGAAACGGCGCTCGCGCAGGTGGAACTCGGAGAGCGCCAAGGCCAGGTCGGCGCGGCGGAACTCAGGCCACAGGACCTGGGTGAAGTAGAGCTCGGCGTACGCCAGCTCCCAGAGCAGGAAGTCGGACAGGCGCTGCTCGCCGGCGGTGCGGATGATGAGATCGGGCTCCGGCACGTTGCCGCACACTTGGCGGTGCAGCAGGTCCGGCGTGATGGCATTGGGGTCGAGCCGCCCCCGCTTCACCTTGCGCGCCAGGGCGTGGGTGGCCTCAGCGATGGCCCACCGGGCGCTGTAGTCGATGGCCAGCCGGAGATGCAGGCGCCGCCCTCGCGCCGTCGACTGTTCCGTCTCTTCCAGCTGGCCCAGTGCCGAGGCGGGAATGCGGTCGCGCCGGCCGATGTGGGTCACCCGCACACCGTTCTCCAGTAGCTCGGACCGCTCACGTCGGCAGTACTCGCGCAGCAGCCAGAACAGTCGGCCCACCTCGGTGGCGGGGCGCTTCCAGTTGTCGGCCGAGAAGGCGTACACGGTCAGCGTGGAGACGCCGAGGTCCGGTGCGCCCCGCACCACGTCCCGCAGGCTGTCGACTCCCGCGAGGTGGCCGCGCCAGCGGGGCTTCCCTTGGCTGCGGGCCCACCGGCCGTTGCCGTCCATGATGATCCCGACGTGCATGCCGTTCATGTCCGCTCCAAGGCGTCGCGTGCTTCGCTCAGGATGCTCTCCATCTGCCGCAGGTATCCCTCGAGGGCCCGCCGCCCCTTGGTCGTGAGACGGTACTCGGTCTTGGGTTTCCGGTCCTCGAAGCCCTTGGTCACCTTGATGTAGCCTGCCTCCTCCAGCTTGCGGGCGTGGACGCTCAGGTTCCCGTCGCTGGTGCGCAGCACCTGCTTCAGGTCGGCGAAGCTCATGCGCTCCTCCGCGGCGAGCGCCGAGACGATCCCCAGGCGGATCCGCTCGTGGATC
The DNA here is from genome assembly GCA_039584015.1 of Gemmatimonadota bacterium. Lineage (GTDB taxonomy): Bacteria > Gemmatimonadota > Gemmatimonadetes > Gemmatimonadales > GWC2-71-9 > WVYX01. Next base: position 6,622 of record JBDGYO010000023.1, read on the forward strand.
AGCCGGTCGAGGGCTTCGGTGGTCGTGCTATCCGCCATGCCGCAGCACGATGTCGAGTCCCACGGCCACGTGCAGACCGCCGAACCCGAGGGCTAGTAGCGGCAGCCCCCACTCGGGGCGGAACAGCGCCACGGCGCCCATGATCAGGAACAGGATCCCCATCCCGCGGATGGCGCGGACGGAGATCGTGCCGCCGGCCGTGACCCCGGCTCCGTACAGCGCGAGCCAGGTGCCGGGCAGCAGGCTCGTCGTACCCTGCTGCGCGAGCGCGAGGGTGAGGAGCCCCCCTGCCACCAGGGTCGGGGCCATCACCCAGACCACCTTACGGATCGCCCCTGTCCAGATGGGGACTTCCAGCCGCCGCGCCTTCGTGACGTTGAAGACGGTCGCGATGGGGACCGAGATGAGGGCGGCGGGGACCCAGATGCGGAGGTCGGCCCCCAGGTTGCCGCTCCAGGCGAGCCACGCCGCCACGAGCCCGACGGCGCCGACCGTGACCAGGCCCCATCCGGAGACGGCTGTGTAGGTCGACGCCGACTCCATGGTGCGCCGAATGAACGCCAGCGTCTCCTTCGCGTCTTGCTGCTCATGCGTCGGAATGGACACGGCTCCCCTCCGAGGCCGGAATGGGTAAAGGACTTTGCATGGTAAAGTACGTTCCCGGAGGGGAGATGCAAGAGATCTGGCCGGCAGACGGTCCCCGTTCGAGGGGAAGACGGGGGTTGTATGGCACGCCGGACAGTGGTTAGAATGCTGCCCGACCGATGCCACTTCTCAACCTCACCAACGTTACGAAGCGCTTCAACGGCGTGACCGCAGTCGATTCCGCGAGCTTCATGGTCGACCGCGGGGAGGTTGTGGGCTTCCTGGGCCCCAATGGCGCCGGGAAGTCCACCACGATGCGCCTGATCACCCAGTTCTACGAGCCCGATGAGGGCGAGATCCGGTTCGACGATGTACCCCTGGCGGAGGTCGGCCGCGAGGCAAAGCGCCGGATCGGGTACCTCCCCGAGAGCAACCCGCTGTACGAGGAGATGGCAGTCGCCGAGTACCTCGACTTCGTGGCCCGCCTGCGGGGCTTGGCTGGGCCCGCTGGCCGAGAGGGGCTGGAGGAGGCGATCGCTCGCACGGGAATCGCCGATGTGTACTACCGCACCATCGGCGAGCTCTCCAAGGGCTACCGGCAGCGCGTCGGGCTGGCCCAGGCGATTCTCCATCGGCCCGACCTCCTGGTGCTGGACGAGCCCACCGAGGGGCTGGACCCGAACCAGCGGGTCGAGATCCGGCGCCTGATCAGCGAGCTGGGGCGCGAGCGCACCGTCATGCTATCCACGCACGTCCTCCCCGAGGTGCAGCACACCTGCACCCGGATCCTGGTGATCCACCAGGGGCGCCTGGCCGCTGACGGCCCGGTGGAGCAGCTCACAGCCCAGGCGGAAGGGGCGGTCCAGGTGATGGTCGAAGCGGTGGGTGAGGGGCTGGTCGAAGGGGCAAAGGCGCTGGCGGGGGTGCTGAGCGTGGAGGGGCCGCATCCGCGTGGCGGCGACCGGGTCGCGGTCACACTCGTCACGGACGGCTCGCGGGACGTGCGGCCTGACGTGTTCGCGTTGGCCCGGGAGCGGGGGTGGACGCTGTACGAGCTGCACCAAGAGACCCGCAGCCTGGAGAACTTGTTCCGCCAGCTCACCGGAGGGTCGGGCGAGTGATCAACACGGTGTGGACCCTGGCGCGCCGCGAGCTGCGGTTCCTGTTCGATCACCCGACGGGCTACATCTTGTTGGTCGTGTTCCTGGGGTTCAACAACTTCCTCTTCTTCCGCACGGCCTACCTCCAGAACATGGCCTCGCTGCGTCCCATGCTGGGGTTCCTGCCCTGGATCCTGCTGTTCTTCGCGCCAGCGGTCACGATGCGCACGCTGTCGGAGGATGCGCGGTCTGGGACGCTCGAGGTGGTGCTGGCCCAGCCGGTCAGCGAGGTGGAGCTGGTCATCGGGAAGTACCTAGGCGCGCTCCTGTTCAGCTGTATTGCGTTGCTGCTCACGGTGACGATTCCCATGGGGCTCTCGCTGGGCGCCGACCTCCAGGTGGGGGTGATGGCAGCCCAGTACGTAGGCGCCGGGCTTCTGGCCGCGGCGTTCACGGCGGTGGGGCTGTGGGCCTCCAGTGTGACACCCAACCAGATCACCGCGTTCATCGTGGGTGTGACGGTGATGTTTCTGCTCATCCTCGCAGGGGCTGGGCCGATGATTACCGGGCTGCCGCCGGACCTGGCCCGGTTCATTGCCGGCCTGGCGGTGCTGCCGCACTTCGAGAACATCGCTCGCGGTGTCATCGACTTGAGGGACGCGGTGTACTTCCTGTCGGTGACGGCACTGTTCCTCGTGCTGGCGTACTACGGGGTGATGCGCCGCAAGCTCTCGCCCGCCCGCGCCACGCGACGCCGGCTCCAACTCGGCACGGCGTTGCTCGCGGCGTTCGTGCTGGTGGTGAACCTGCTGGGGGGTCACATCGGAGGACGTCTGGACCTCACGCCGGGCAAGGCCTACACCCTCTCTCCGGCGACGAGGGAGATTCTGGCCGACCTCGACGACCTCGTCACGATCAAGCTCTTTGTGACGCAGGAGCTGCCCGAGAACTTCGGGATCATCAAGCGCGATATCGGGGATCTGCTCGCCGATTTCCGATCGGTCGGGGGCGGCAACCTGCGCGTCGTAGAGCTGGATCCCGCGGAGGACGAAGACGCGATGGCGGAGACGCGCGCCCTGGGAATCCCGCCCGTGCAGTTCAGTTCGGTGGGCGAGGCCCAGCTTCAGGTACAGGAGGGCTACCTGGGCATGGCCGTGCAGTATGCCGATGCGGCCGAGACCATTCCGGTCGTGACCCGCACGGACGACCTGGAGTACCGCCTCGTCTCGTTCATCCGCACGCTCACCCGGCCCGAGCGCCAGGTCGTGGCCCTCGTGGAGGCACGCGCCGATCCGGGTCAGGGCAATACCTATGGTGCCGTGCGCCAGGAGCTGCAGCGCACCTTCGACGTCCGTACGGTACCGGTGGCCGACAGCGCGCCGATAGCCGACGAGATCGGCGTGTTGGTGTTCGCGGGGGCGCAGCTGCCGCTCGACAGCACGAGCCTCGGTCGGTTCCGCAACTTCTTCACACGCGGCGGCAGCGCACTGATCCTGGCGAGCGGGATGCGGCTCCAGCCTCAGGGCTTCCAGGCCGCAGCGCAGCCGCTGGCGTGGAACACCCTGCTCGAGCCGTTCGGCGTGTCCATCCGGTCCGACCTGGTGTACGACCTCGCCTCAAACGAAGCCGTGTCCATGCCGTCGCAGTTCGGGCGCGTGTTGGTCTCCTATCCGTTCTGGATTCGCGCCCTCAGCACCAAGGCAGCCTCGGTGAACGCCGACTTGGAGGCCATGGTCCTTCCGTGGGCCAGCAGCATCGATACGACTGGGGCGATGGCAGGAACCGTCATACCGCTGTTCGTCACGAGCCAGGCAGCGGGGGCCGAGGAGGGGCGCGCGTTCATCGCCCCGCAGCGGGAGTTCCCCCAGGATGACCTGAGCACCCGGCTGCTCGCTGCGTTGGTGAACCCGCTGGCCGCGGACAGTGGCGGCGACCCCTCCCTGGGACGCGTGGTGCTGGTGGGGAATGCGGAATTCGTCACTGACCGGTATGTGCAGAACACGCCCACGGGCATGCTCTTCGTGCTCAATGCGGTGGACTGGCTGGTGCAGGACGACGCGCTCATTCAAATCCGCTCGAAGAACCGTCGGCCACCGGCGCTCGTATTTGAGAGCCAGACGCTGCAGGACTTCGTGAAGATCCTGAACATGGTGGGCATTCCGCTGCTGGTCATCGCCTTCGCCGTGGCGTGGCTGTGGCGCCGCCGCCGCTGGACCCGCCAGAGCTACCGGCCGACAGGCGTTGCCGCATGACACCCCGCCAGCTGCTGCACGTGGCCATCGCCCTCGCGGCGGCGCTGTTCCTGTGGGGGCTCGTGGCGATTCTCGGTGGAGGCCGAGACACCATCGAGGAACGGGAACTGCTGCCGATGTTAGTCGCTGGTGCGATCGACACCATCGAAATCGCGAGTGACGAGCAAACGGTGCGTCTCGTGCGGGAGCCGGACGGCGGATGGAGCGTGAACGGGTATGCCGCCTCTCCGGAGGCAGTGGAGGAGCTGTTTCAGGCGGCCGCCAATCCGGTGCGCGGCAGCCTGGTGGCCCGCAGCGCGTCGTCTCACGAGCGGATGGGCGTCGACTCGACGGCCGGCAAGCGCCTGCGCGTCATCAGCGGGGGTGACACGTTGGCCGACCTCGTCGTCGGCAACCAGGGGCGCCAGTACGGCACGGCGTACGCGCGGCAGGCGGGCGACGAGCCCGTGTACCAGATTCGCGGGCCGCTGGGCACGTTGGCGGCGCGCACGGTCACCGATTGGCGCGACAAGCGCATCGTCGTGCTGGACCCCCAGCAGATCGAGCGCGTGACGGTCGAGCGGGGCCGCCGCCGGTATACGCTTGCGCGGGCGGACAGCGTGTGGGGTTTCGCCGACGGCACACCCGCAGATTCCGCGGAAGTGGCGGGACTGCTGCGCGAGTACCGCACCGTCGCGGCGCAGGCCAGCGCTTTTGCGACGCCCGCCCAGGCTGACTCGGCGGACTTCCGGCGTCCCGATCGGCGTCTCACGTTGCTCGCGGCGGGCAGCGACACGCTGGCCGCCCTGGTGTTTGATTCGACCGACGCCGGGTACTGGGTGCGGCATGCGGTGGGAGGCACCGTGTACCGTCTGCACGGGTGGAAGGTGGACGACCTCACACCGCACGACTCGACGTTGCGGCGGTAACCCGTGACAGCTCCAACTCAGACAGAGCGGGGTGCGGCGTGAACAAGCGCGTGTGGATCCCGATCGCGAGCAGCGTGGCATTGCTGATATTCATCCAGCTCTGGCCGGTCGGCCGCTCCAATCCCCCCGTGACGGCGGAGATCGACGTCCCTCCACAGGTGATGGAGGTAATGCGCACGGCGTGCTACGACTGCCATTCCAACGAGACGCGCTGGCCGTGGTATGGCTACGTCGCCCCGGTTTCCTGGCTTGTGGCGCACGACGTGAGGGAGGCGCGGGAGGAGCTCAACTTCTCGGAGTGGAACCTGCTGTCGGACGAGGACGCGGAGGAGCTGCGCGAAGAGGTCTGGGAAGAGGTGGAAGAGGGGGAGATGCCACTCCGGTGGTATCGGTGGATGCACTCCGACGCGAGACTCTCCGATGAGCAGCTGCTCGTGCTGAAGGAGTGGTCCGCGGCTCAAGAGACGGCGGAGGACGCGGAAGAAGTGCCGTAGCTCGGCACGAGGCCGGAAACCCACTTCGCTCGCTACACCGCTGCGCCCGCTTTTCCCCAACCACGCTCCCGCCACCCGGGAGCGCCTATCGCGCTCCTCCTACCCTCCGTCCACCACCTCCCGCGCGCGCTCGAACACGGCGTACCACATCTCCTGTGTGAGGCGACCCGTATTGGTGTTCTGCCGGCTCGGGTGATAAGAGGAGATCAACACCGTCCCGTCGCCCAAGCGCGCCTCCGCTCCATGGGCGAACGCGGGTCGCTCGGCGGGTTTCAACCGCGCCGACAATCCCCTTGCCCTGAGCCACTGTCGGTGGGCCACGTGGCCCAGCGTGAGCACCACCCGCACGCGGGCGAGCAGCCGCACTTCGGCCTCCAGAAACGGCTGGCACGCGTCGAGCTCTTCCTGTGTCGGGCGGTTGCCCGGTGGCGCGCAGCGCCCGGCGGCGGTGATGTAGCAGTCCAGCAACCGCATCCCGTCTTCCCGCCCGGTCGAGTGAGGCTGGCTCGCGAAGCCGAAGCGATGCAGCGCTTCGTACAACCATTCGCCGCTCGAGTCTCCCGTGAACACCCGGCCGGTTCGGTTGGCGCCGTGGGCCCCGGGGGCCAGCCCCACGACGAGCAGGTGGGCGTCGGGGTCACCGAAGCCGGGCACGGGGCGGCCCCAATACTCCCAATCCTGGTACGCGCGCTTCCGCTCCCGCGCCACGCGCTCGCGGTGCTCCATCAGCCGCGGGCAGGTGCGGCACCGGGTGATGGCGTGGCTCACGGCGGCGATCGTGGGGTATGCAGTCATCGTGGAATTGCGTGGAAAGTGCCGGTGTCGTGCTCGGCCCGCCAGCTCGGGGCGGCGACCCCGCGGGGCTTGCGTCGCAGGTGCCTTTTGCGTCAACTCCCAGGTGCCCAACGACACGACCCATCCAGCTGAGGACGACGTGAAGAGGACGCTGACCCTTGTGATCGCCACCGCAGTGGCCGCGACACTCTACGCTCCGCCGGTTGTCGCCCAGGATCTCTCCGCGGAGGAGCAGGCGATTGCCGACTACATCGACGCCCACACCGAGGACGCCATCGCGCTGCTCGAGCGGGTGGTGAACATCAATAGCGGTACCATGAACTTCGACGGCGTTCGCGAGGTCGGAGAGGCTTTCGAAGGTGAGCTCGCGGCGCTCGGACTGCGCACTCGGTGGATTCCGATGGACAGCGTGAACCGGTCGGGGCACCTGTTTGCCGAGCGGCGCGGCGGTCAGGGGCGCCGCATGCTGCTCATCGGTCACCTCGACACGGTGTTCGAGGAGGACAGCCCGTTCCAGCAGTTCGAGCGGATCGACGAGAACACCGCCAAGGGCCCGGGCGTGGCCGACATGAAGGGCGGAGACGTGGTGATCATCCTGGCTCTCCAGGCCCTGCACGCGGCCGGCGCGCTGGAGAACACGAGCGTCGCCGTCGTATTCACGGGAGATGAGGAGCACACCGGCCAGCCGCTCGAGTACGGGCGCCGGCATCTCAATGAAGCAGGGTTGCGCACCGACATTGCGCTGGGGTTCGAGGGCAACGTGGGTGGCGTCGGGAAGGCGACGGTCGCGCGGCGTGGGTTCACGGGATGGACGCTGCGGGTGACCGGTACAACGGCCCATTCGTCCCAGATCTTCCGGGAGGACCTGGGGAGCGGGGCCATCTTCGCGGCGGCCAAGATCCTCGACGAGTTCCGTGACAAGCTCGAGGGCGAGGAACACCTCACCTTCAGTCCCGGGCTCATCTTGGGCGGCAGCGACGTGGAGTTCGATGCGGAGCAGAGCCGGGGCAGCGCCTTCGGCAAGACCAACATCATCGCGGATACGGTGATCGTCTCCGGGGACCTGCGCACGCTCTCGGCGCTGCAGTTGGGGCGGGCCAAGGAGCGCATGGTCGACATCGCCGAGAAGACGCTGCCGCACACCGACGCCAGGCTCTCCTTCCGGGACACCTACCCCCCCATGGAGCCCTACCCGGAGAACTATGCCCTGATGGAGATCCTCTCCGAGGTGAACCGCGACCTAGGGTATGGAACGGTGACCGCCCTGGATCCCGGCCGGCGGGGAGCAGCCGACATCTCGTTCGTGGCGGAGACCGTGGAGGCCGCACTCGCCGGGCTCGGGGTGATCGGAGACGGCGCACACACTGTGGAGGAGACGGTGGACCTCACGTCGATCCCCATCATGGCCAAGCGCGCGGCGATCCTGATCTACCGGTTGACGAGGGAGTAGGACAGCGGGGCGGTACAGCTCACCGCCCTCGCTACATGTCGCAGCTACGGATGCAGCCCAGGATGTGCCCCACCTTGGGCTCCACGATCCGGTAGTACACGTGGTTGCCGTCCCGGCGGGAGTTGACGATCCCGCAGCCCCGCATCTTGGCCAGGTGCTGCGACACGATGGCCTGAGGCAGGTCCAGCACGTGCTGGATCTGGGACACCGAGGTCTCACCCTGCTCGAGCACTTCCACGATCTTCAGCCGGTCGGGGTGCCCCAGCATCTTGATGATCTCGGCGGCCCGGTGCAGGACGTCGGGCTCCACGCCTCTGACGAGCTGCTGTGGCGACATGGTAACATGGTATATAGCGATGTTTCTATTCGTCAACCCCTGCGCCGCACCCCAACAAGAAACCCCCGGCACGCTGCCAGGGGTTTCTTGCTCGTAAGCCTTTGACAATCACCGCGTTGGCTACCTCTACACGTCCAGGTTCTTCACGTATTTGGCGTGCTCCTCGATGAACGCTCGGCGGGGCTCCACCTCGTCGCCCATGAGGGTCTCGAACAGGCGAGCGGCCTCCACCGCGTCCTCGAGCTCCACCCGCAGCACGGTGCGGGAGGCCGGGTCCATGGTGGTGCGCCACAGCTGGTCGGGGTTCATCTCGCCCAGACCCTTGTAGCGCTGCAGGTTCACGTTGCCCTTGCCGCCCCCGTTCTGGAGCCGCTTGGTGTACTCCTCGCGCTCGGCATCGTCGTAGGCGTAGAACTCCTCCTTGCCCTTGGCGACTCGGTAGAGCGGTGGCTGGGCGATGTAGACGTAGCCCGCCTCGATGAGGGGACGCATTTCCTTATAGAAGAAGGTGAGTAGCAGCGTG